>NZ_JBEDTY010000007.1:0-91821 GCF_040119285.1 Alcanivorax sp. | reverse complement strand
GGCAAGGGCTGACGTATTTAATTATATCGAGCGGTTCCACAACCCAAGAAGGCGGCGCAAGGTTGCAGCTCAAGATCGCAAGTTTACCGCCTTTTTAAAACCGTCCGTGGAAACGGGGTAGAACCCATGCGGGCATGAAGGTCGAAGAGATCTGCCGTAAGCACGGCATAAGCAATGCCACCTACTACAACTGGAAGAGCAAGTACGGTGGCATGGAGGCATCGGATGTGAAGAAGCTCAAGGAGCTCCAGGACGAGAATGCCAAACTCAAGCAGATGTTTGCTGATCTGAGCCTGGAAAACGCTGCCCTGAAGGATCTATTCGCAAAAAAGGGTTGGTGACAGCAGAGAGACGCGAGTCGGCAACGGCTCTGGTCGAATTTGGATTATCGATTACTCACGCTTGTAAGTTGGTCGGTCTGGGGCGGGCGAGCTACTACCGCAGGCCCCGGGACTGGCGTGTAGCGGATGCTGCTGTCATTGAGGCGCTGAACGAGCAGCTCAAGAAGTCACCGAGGGCTGGCTTCTGGAAGTGCTACAAGCGCATTAGGAATAAGGGTTTGCCTTTCAATCACAAGCGTGTCTACCGCGTATATTGCCAGATGGGCCTGAACTTGCGCAGGCGCACGAAGCGAGTATTGCCCAAGCGTATCGCCAAACCGTTGGAGGTCAGCATGTATCCGAACAAGCAGTGGGCGTTGGATTTTATGCACGACACGCTTTATTGCGGCAAGCGCTTCCGTACGCTGAACATCATTGATGAAGGCACTCGCGAGTGTCTCGCTATCGAAGTGGACACCAGCCTCCCGGCAGGACGTGTAGTGCGGACGCTGGAGCGCCTTGAGCAAGAGCGTGGGCTGCCAAATCAGATCAGGGTGGATAACGGGCCAGAGCTGATCGCAGCGGAGTTCTATGATTGGTGTGAAGAGAAAGGCATCGAGGTCGCCTACATCCAGCCTGGCAAACCGCAACAGAATGGCTTCGTCGAGCGATTTAACGGCTCGTTCCGCTATGAGTTCCTTGACGCCTATCTGTTCGAGAGTCTGGGGCAGGTTCGGGAAATGGCGTGGCTATGGATGCTGGATTACAACGACGAGCGGTCGCATGAAAGCCTGGGTGACATACCGCCAGCGGTGTATCGCCAGAAAGTGGAAAACTCTAGTTTAGGGCTGTCTCACTAAAGGGGGAGTGGACATGATGCCATGACGGAACAGCTGCTTCATGTACATCAGGGTGTCATTGGCGATGGTGGGGCGGTTGCTGCGCTGGACGCGCTGCAGGACGGCCCGGATATCCCTGGGGGTGACGTCGGCAATGGGGTAGAGGCCGATCACCGGGTGAATTTCTTTTTGGTAGATGCGCTTGGGGATGTTGGGGTGTTTCAGGCGCCGGGTCAGATCGGTCTCGTACCAGTCCTGGAAGAGGTCTTTGACGGTGCGGATGTCTGGCTGGACAACTTTGGCCCTTTCCTGAATTGGGTGGTGCCCGTTCGGATGCCTTGCTTGTTGAGAACAGCGGCTTTCGGGGCGTCACCCAGGGACATCTGGGGGTAGTGGCCAAGGGTAATTTCGTGGCGCTTGCCCTGGGCGCTGTAGCGCAGCATCCAGTAGGGTGAGCCGGACTTGCGCGCACAGAAATAGAGGCCGCCACCATCGGTGTGCTTCTTGGGGGCTGCTTTGCCAGGGACTTGATCTGGGTGGCGGTGAGTTTGCCCATTTTGATCTTGTGGCGTTTGAGCCTGTAAAAACAGGCTGCCCACCACTTTTGTCTGGATAGTGGTGGATGGCGGTGGATTTACATGGACTGGGTTATCTAAATTATCTGTTTAAAAACAGACGATTAAATGCAAATATGGACTTCCATGGATTTTACTCGATATTCTGAATCTGCTCCCTCATCTGCTCAATCAATACCTTTAATTCCACCGCTGCCGCTGTGGTTTCGCTGTCTACGGATTTGCTGCCCAGGGTATTGGCTTCGCGGTTGAGTTCCTGCATCAGGAAGTCGAGCCGACGGCCGATGTGGCCGCCTTCTTTGAGGATGCGGCGCACTTCGGTGACATGGGTGAGCAGGCGGTCGAGTTCTTCGTCCACGTCCATTTTCTGCGCAAGCAATACCAGTTCCTGTTCCAGGCGGTCCGGGTCTGGGGATTCGATCACGTCCTGGATGCGGCTGCGCAGTCGTTCGCGTTGGGCTTCCTTGATACGCGGGACGGCGTCTTTGACGATTTCTACTTGGGTGATGATGCCATCCAGACGGTCTTCAATCAGTTTGCCCAGTTGCTCGCCTTCGCGGCGGCGAGTATCGATCAGTGCTTGCAGAGCTTCATCCAACAGGGTCAGGGATTCGCGTTGCAGCAGCTCCACATCCAGTTGTCGGGTGCCGAGGACGCCGGGGTAGCGGAGGATTTCCATGGGGTTGACCTGACCGGAGTGCTGGACCAGGTCGCCGACCCGGCGAGAGATGTCCGACAGTTGCTTCACTAGAGGCTCATTGAGTTCCAGGGCGGCGTCGCTGTCGTCCTGCTGGTAGCGCAGGGTGATTTCAACCTTGCCCCGGGCCAGAGCCTTGCGGCAGCGTTCGCGTGCAGCATTTTCCAGCGAGCGAAGGGCGTCGGGCAGGCGGGGGCTGACTTCAAGGTAACGATGGTTCACGGCTTTGATTTCCCAGACCAGGCCATAGCCTTCAAGCGGGCGGTCGGCGCGAGCAAAAGCGGTCATGCTGCAAATCATGGTGAACCTCTGTGTTGTCAGTGGGGTGAAGCTTGCGATGACAGCCCTGTGGGCGCTTGGCTGCAAGCTCCTGCTGTAAAGGCTTCCCAGTCTAATCAAGACGGCTTTGGGTGCAAGGAAGGCATAGGCGCCGGTGTTTGCTACAATGGCGGCCCTTTCGTTTTCACTATTTCAGGAGATTCCATGCGCCCATCCGGCCGAGCCCCCGACCAATTGCGTGAACTGAGCTTTACCCGCAACTACACCGTTCATGCCGAGGGCAGCGTATTGGTGGCGTTCGGGAACACCAAGGTGCTGTGTACGGCGTCTGTGGAAGACGGCGTGCCGCGCTTCCTCAAGGGCAAGGGCCAGGGCTGGCTCACCGCGGAATACAGCATGCTGCCCCGTTCCACCCACACCCGTTCTGGCCGCGAAGCCACCCGTGGCAAGCAGGGTGGTCGTACTCTGGAGATTCAGCGTTTGATTGGCCGCTCCCTGCGGGCAGCGGTGGACATGAAGGCGCTGGGTGAGCGCACTATTTATCTGGATTGCGATGTACTGCAGGCCGATGGCGGCACGCGCACGGCATCCATTTCCGGGGCCTGCGTGGCGCTGGTGGATGCGTTTACCCACTTGCTGGAAACCAAGAAGATCAAAAATGATCCGCTCACCGGGCTGGTGGGCGCGGTGTCCGTGGGCATGTACAAGGATACCCCGGTGCTGGATCTGGATTATGCGGAAGATTCCAATGCGGGCACCGACATGAACGTGGTGATGACCCAGCAGGGTGGCTTTATCGAGATTCAGGGCTCTGCAGAGGGCGCGCCGTTTACCCGCGAGCAGTCCGATAATCTGTTGGGCCTGGCAGAGAATGGCATTGGTGAGATCATCAAGGCGCAACAGGTCGCGCTGGGCTGGTAAAGCACGAGGTATAAAGGTGGGCCGTGCCGTGAAGGCGGCACGGCGTTCCGCTGATGTGAAAGACGGAGTAGCCACAGGCTTAACTATGAAGAACTATAAAAAGCATTTTTTGCGTTTCGCGGAAGAGCGTAAGGCGCTGAAGTTCGGCGAATTTACCCTGAAATCCGGCCGTAATAGCCCGTATTTCTTTAATGCGGGAACCTTCAATACCGGTGAGGCCCTGGCCCGGCTAGGGCGCTATTATGCGGATGCGATCATGGCATCCGGGCTGGAATTCGATATGTTATTCGGGCCGGCCTATAAAGGCATCCCGCTGGTGGCGGCGGTGTCCGTGGCATTGGCCGAGCACCATGGTCGGGATTACCCTTGGGCGTTCAACCGCAAGGAAGCCAAGATTCATGGCGAAGGCGGTTGGCTGGTGGGCGCGCCATTGCAGGGCCGAGTATTGGTGATAGATGATGTGATAACGGCTGGGACAGCGATTCGCGAAGTGGCGACGCTGTTCGAGAAGACCGACGCGACCATGGCGGGGGTGATGGTGGCGCTGGATCGGCAGGAATGCGCTAAAGAGCCTTCTGAGGCGGGCAAGGGCCTGTCGGCGATTCAGGAAGTGGAAAAAGCATTGGGGGTGCCAGTGGGATGTATCGTCACTATGAGCGATATTATCGATTGGCTGGAACAGCAACCGGACAGCCAGACCATGGCCGCGCCTATGCGTGAATACCGGGAGCGTTATGGAGTGCAATAATAATGAGAATCGTCGTCCTGTTGATGGCGTTCATTTTGGTTTCGCCGTTACTGTCTTCGTCCGTGTGGGCGCGTTCCGGTCAGCGTGCCAATGAGCGGATGCCGGATGGAGCCTACTTTCGACATGAAACCACGGATGGTGTGGTACACCTGAACCGAACCCTGACCATGGATGCCATCCGCAACGGTTATCAGTTGTTGGATCAGTACGGCCGGGTGCTGGAGGACGTGGAGGGGGTAGCGCTGAATGATGCCCAGGCCAAGGCCCAGCGGATGCAGCAGGCTCGTCAGGCCCGGGAAGATCGCGATATGTTGCGGTTATATGCCGGCCCGGAAGATGCGGTGCGGGCGCGCGATCGAAGGGTCGAAGCACTGGAGCTGAGCATCAACTACGAGGAAAACAATCTGGCTCAGTTGCAGATGAAGCTGGATGACGAAATCGCTACGGCGGCGCGCAACGAAAGAACCGGTCGGGACGTGCCGGAGGTGGTGAAAGAGGCCATTGATCGTTTGCAGCGTCAGATCAAGGCGGCGGAACAAAAACTGTTGGATTTCGACAAGGAAATCGATCAGGCCAATCAGCAATACGCTCCGATCATTGAGCGTTTGAAAACGATAGATACAGAGCAAAATGAAGGCGGTTGATGCTGCCTTGGAAGTGAACGGCTAAACAGCCACAGGAAACGGCTGATTATAATCATGGAACGCGATGCGGGTATCGCGAAGGCGCCAGGCCATACCGCGTTATTCGCGATACCCGCATCGCGTTCCTCCAGTCGCAAAAGGAATTTTAGCGGTTTGTTAGCGAAACAGCATGGGTTGTAGCAGCGCCCATTGGGCCGGCCAGTCCTGGCTTGGCTTAATCTTGAAGCCAGAACGAACGAATTGCGCAATACGCCCTTCGGCCACGGCCAGCAGTAGGTTGGCGGTGATGGTCGGGCTAGCCTGCGTGCGTAACCCTTCTTTCAACTCTGCCTCACGTAGCACTTGTTTCACCTGGCTTTCGACTCGGTCGTAGAACTGTTGGATGCGCTGGTGCAGGCGAGCGTTTTCACCGGTCAGGGCATCGCCGGTGAGCAGCCGGGTAATGCCAGGGTTACGCTCGGTGAACGCCAGCAGCAGGGTGAGAATTTGTTCCACCTGATCGCTGGCCTTGCCGTCTTCCATGATGCGGTTAATACGCGAAAAAATGGCTTCTTCGATAAAGCTGATCAGCCCCTCGAACATTTTCGCTTTGCTGGGAAAATGTCGGTACAACGCCGCCTCGGAGACGCCCACTTCCCGCGCAAGACCGGCGGTGGTGATGCGTCCTCCAGGTACGGCTTCAAGCATATGGGCGAGCGACTGCAGAATCTGCTCTTTACGAGACGGTTTTTTATCGGTCATGAAGTATCGTTCCCAGTTCTAAGCAACAAGCTTCTGTCTGCAACGCGAGTGTGGCCCAGAGGTATATCACAGGCAAACACCGCGCCCAACGTTCCCGGGCTTGTTACTGCGGTTTTGTTTTTGGCTGTTGTAGCGTTTCGCGGCCACCCCCTTTGCCGCGTTTGATTGCAAGTGAAAAATTTAAAGTTGAAACGCGCGTTGAATCTGTCGGTTTTCAGGGCGCAGCGCGGTCACAGGGTAAGGGCGCGGGCTTCTGCCGATAAAAACCAAAAACGTTTGGCGTGCTTTTCAACTTTGAACGTTCATCTTTCAACTAGTCTTTGCTGATCAGGGTGCCGATTCCCTTGTCTGTGAGGATTTCTAACAGCACGGCGTGGGACACCCGGCCATCGATGATGTGGGCAGTGTGCACGCCGTTTTGCACCGCTTCCAGGGCGCAGCCTATCTTGGGCAGCATGCCGCCGAAGATAGTGCCGTCCTTGATCAGGCTGTTGACTCTTTCGGTGGTGAGCCCGGTGAGGATCTGGCCTTGTTTGTCTTTCAGGCCGGGCACATTGGTGAGCAGAATCAATTTTTCTGCACGCAGGACTTCCGCTACTTTGCCGGCCACCAGATCAGCGTTGATATTGTAGCTGGTGCCGTCGTCGTCCACGCCGATGGGGGCGATCACCGGAATAAAATCGCTGCCGGCCAGCAGGTCGATGATGCGGGTGTCGATACCCTGCACTTTGCCAACGTGGCCGATGTCGATGATCTCTGAGGCTTGTAATGCCGGGCTATCCGCATCGCTTGCTTTGAGAACCATCTTGCGAGCCTTGATCAGCCGTCCGTCTTTGCCGGTGAGGCCGATGGCCTGACCGCCGTTATGCTGGATCAGGTTAACAATATCTTTGTTGACCAGCCCGCCGAGCACCATCTGTACCACGTCCATGGTTTCCCGGTCGGTGACACGCATGCCCTGAACAAATTTGGATTCTTTGCCAAGACGTTCCAGCAAGTCGCCGATCTGGGGGCCGCCGCCGTGCACAATCACCGGGTGGATGCCCACTTGTTTCATCATTACTACGTCGCGGGCGAAGCTGTTTTTCAGCTCCTCGTTTTCCATGGCGTTGCCGCCGTATTTGATGACTACCGTGGTGCCGGCAAAGCGCTGAATGTAGGGCAGGGCCTCAATCAGAATCCGAGCGGTGTCATGGGCACTATTGGCGTCCATTGGGTCTCCTTGGGTATTCGCTTTAGCGGAGGCGTTTAAAGTTCAAAAGCGCGGGTTCAACTCGTTACATTGCAGAGGCTGCCCGCGTTTCCTTTTAGGGTAAAACGTGGAGCAAAAGAGTATCCGGTTAGCCCGGTGCAATCTCGACGTTTGATCTTTCACCTCGGTGATTCTAACTCAAAATGGTAATTTTAGGTTTTCATCAATGGCATTCAGTTGTTCGCGGAACTGCTCTTTTACCCGTTTCAGTGCCTCTTCGTCACGCCCTTCGAAGCGGGCCACCAGTGACGGGGTGGTGTTGGAAGCGCGCACTAGTCCCCAGCCATCAGGAAAATCCACCCGTAGACCGTCTATGGTAGTGGGTCGGCCACCAGTGAATTGGTCGGCACGGGCCTCAAGGGCGTCGATCAGCGCAAACTTGTTGTCATCGGTGGCATCAATATACAGCGCCGGGGTGGTGACGCCGGTTTGGAATTGGTCGAATACCTGGCCGGCGGTGTCATCTTGCAATGAAAGGATTTCCAACAGCCGGGCGCCTGCATAAACGCCATCATCGCAGCCAAACCAGCGGTCGGCGAAGAAGATGTGGCCGCTAATTTCGCCGGCCAGAGCGGCGCCACTTTCTTTCATTTTGGCTTTGATTAACGAATGTCCGGTTTTATACATCAGAGGGCGTCCGCCATTCTTGCGGATAATGGCGGGTAGCGCGCGGCTGCATTTCACATCGAACAGGATGTCGGCGCCGGGGCTGCGGCCGAGCAGATCCTTGGCAAACAGCATTAGCAGGCGATCGGGCCAGATAATTTCGCCGGTGTTGGTGACCACAGCGACGCGGTCGCCGTCGCCATCGAAGGCCAAGCCCAGGTCTAGGTCTTGTTCTTGCACCACGCGGATCAGGTCGATGAGGTTGTCCGGGTTACCGGTGTCTGGGGCGTGGTTGGGGAAGTTGCCATCGATGTCGGTGAACAGCGGCGCGACCTCACAACCCAACTGGCTGAAGAGGCGCGGGGCTAGCTCCCCGGTAACGCCGTTGCCACAGTCGATGGCAATTTTTAGGGGGCGAGCCAGCACGATGTCGTTGGCGATGTCGTTAAGATAGCGATCGATGATGTCGCGCTCTTCTTCATGGCCGTTGCCTTCGCTAAAGGCTTTGTTATGAATGCGCTGCTTGAGGGCCAAGATCCGCTCGCCGTGGAGGGTGTCGCCGTTCATGACGATTTTCAGGCCGTTATGCTGGGGCGGGTTGTGGCTGCCGGTGAGCATAATGCCGGTTTGGGTTTCCAGTACTTCGGTGGCGTAGTAGAGCACCGGGGTGGGCGCCAAACCTAGGTTAACCACGTCACGGCCGGATTCCAGCAGGCCCTTGATTAACGAACGGCTGAGTTCCGGGCTGGAAAGACGGCCATCGCGGGCCACCAGAACAGTTTGTTGGCCCAGTTCGCCGGCCTCGCTGCCGATGGCGCGTCCTAGCAGGTAGGTGCCCTGGGCGGTTAGGGTGTCGCCGGCTACGCCGCGGATGTCATAAGCGCGAAAAATGCTGCCGGGTAGCGCTTCGCCACCGCTGTCGTCGTCTGTTAGCAGAATGCTATCGTCGTCATTTTCCTCGATGAGCAACACGTCGGATTTGGCGGCGCTTTTAGGGCGTGCTGGCCCGGCACGGTCGCGCAGTTTTCTGGCCAGCCGGGCGGAGGCTTCGGTTACGCCATTGAAGACCGGAAAATGAAAATGGTCACGGGCGCTGACGTCCGGTTGGCGCATCAGTTCATCGCTATAGCGAATCAGTTCGGCAGCATCCTGACGCAAGGCGCGGGTCAGCAGACGATTGGCCAGCAGGGTGCATAACAGAATAACGACGACCCCCAAGGCGATAGCCAAGGTGGCAATGATCAGGCTGCTGCTGTCAGGGGCGCGCAACGTCAGGGTGACCTGAACCGGGCCTTGGCTGATCTGGGCCGTGCCGCCGTTGGCATGTTGCTTGTTGTCGAACAGGGGGCTGCCTGCGTATTTCACTGTGAGGGCGGCGCCTTCCGGCATGGCAGCGCGAAGAGCAGCCGCCAGCGGGGCCAGGGATTGGGTGAGCAGCAGGCTGCCGGACTGGTTTTTGGTGGCGCGGGCCATTACCAGCCGGGGAGGTTTGCCGGTAATGATCACCGGGCCGGGTTGTTGGCCAAGGCGGACGTTCTTGAGTAGCTCCTGGGCGGTGTAACTGAGCCGTGAGGTATCTGCGCCACGGCGCGGAATCAGCTGGACGGTGGCGTCGGGGAGCCATTGTTTCTGATGCACATTGAAAGTGAACAGATCGCCTTCCGCCAGTGCCTGGTTTACGTCACTGCGGTGGCTGAGTATTTCCAGCTGTTGACGTGCGGCCTGAGTCGTTCTGCTGACCTGGCTGGCCAGCGATTGTGCTAACAGCAGAGCCTGGGCGTTCTGTTGCGCTGGTTGTAAGTGGCTGGTTTGATAGGCATAAAGGCAGCCGGTGGCGGCGATGACCGCGATAATGCCTGCGGCGACCAGTGGCAAAAGCTGCTTCATGGTGCTGGTGGATTTGCCTTGCTTGTTAGCGTTTTTGTTCCCCATATCCCCTCCGCTTACCCGGCGCTACCACTGTATGGTTGTGGTTCAAGTTGTGGCGCGCTGTGCTGCGTTGCTAAACCAAGTTGTTTGTTATTTTCGTGGTGTATCAATGACGGCCGCTGTGACCGAAACCGCCTTCGCCGCGTTCGCTGGCGCTGAAGCTTTCCACCTGTTCCAGTTCTACTTGCATTACCGGCACGATCACCAGTTGGGCGATGCGTTCACCGGGCTCTAGGGTGAAGGGCTGCTGTCCCCGATTCCAGCAGGACACCATTAACTCGCCTTGGTAGTCAGAGTCGATCAGTCCTACCAGGTTGCCCAGCACGATGCCGTGTTTATGGCCGAGACCGGAACGCGGCAGGATCATGCCGGCGTAGCCCGGGTCGGCAAGGAAAATGGACATGCCGGAGGGCAACAGCTCGGTGTCTCCGGGCTGTAGTGTCAGCGCTTCCTTGACCATGGCGCGCAGGTCCAGCCCGGCGGAGCCGTCGGTGGCGTAATGAGGCAAAGGAATGCTGTCGCCAAGGCGGGCATCGAGTACCCGGTATTGCAGTTTCATGGTGTCCCCTTTGGTCAGGCAGTACGCTCCAGGCTAAACGCTCCAGGCGGCAAAACCGGGCGAGTTGCAGGCTGCGTGGAGCGTGTAAGCGTTAGTCTTTATAGCGTATCGCAATCAGTTCGATCAGTTGCTTGGCAATCTGTGCTTTGGACGCCAACGGCAATACCTTGTGTCCGCTGGGCCAAATTACCGTGAGGGCGTTGTTGTCGCTGTTGAAGCCCACATTGGTACCGGAGACATCATTGGTGGCGATCATGTCGAGTTTCTTGTTCACCAGTTTGCCTTGGGCGTAGGCCATCACGTCTTGCGTTTCTGCTGCGAAGCCCACGGTAAAGGGGCGCTTGGCGTGTTCGGCTACGGAGGCCACGATGTCTGGGTTTTTCACCAAGGTGAGGTGAATTTCCTCGGTGGACTTCTTGATCTTGTGGTCAGCGGTCACGGTCGGGCGGTAGTCCGCTACGGCGGCGGTGGCGATAAAGACATCGCAGCCATTTTCCACTACGTCCATGCAGGTTTCATACATGTCCACTGCGCGGATCACATCCACGCGCTCCACCCGTGAAGGGGTGGGCAGATACACCGGCCCGGCAATCAGGGTGACCTTGGCCCCGGCTTCGGCCGCGGCTTCGGCCAGCGCAAAGCCCATTTTCCCGGAGCTTTTGTTGGTGATGTAGCGCACCGGATCGATGGATTCGCGGGTGGGACCGGCGGTGATCACCACATGCTTGCCGGTGAGTAGCTGGTTATCGAACACTTCCGCCGCCTGCTGAATGATCTCCAGCGGCTCGAGCATGCGCCCGGCGCCGACTTCGCCACAGGCCTGGCTGCCGCTGCCGGGGCCGAAAATGGTGATGCCCTTTTCCTGCAGGATCAGCTGGTTCTTTTGGGTGCCGATGTCCGCCCACATTTGCTGGTTCATGGCCGGGGCAATGGCGATAGGGGCGCCGGTGGCCAGACACAGGGTGGTTAACAGATCGTTGCCATGGCCATGGGCCAAGCGGGCCATGAAGTTGGCGGACGCGGGCGCGATCAGTACCAGATCTGCCCAGCGGGCCAGCTCAATATGGCCCATGGCGGCTTCAGCCGTTGGGTCCAGCAGGGTGGTATGTACCGGGTGCCCGGACAGTGCCTGCATGGTCAGCGGCGTGATGAATTCACAGGCGCCTTGAGTCATGACAACCCGTACTTGTGCGCCCACATCCTGCAGCCGGCGCACCAGATCGGCGGCTTTATAGGCCGCAATGCCGCCAGTGACACCCAGCAGGACCCGTTTGTTCATCAGACGTTGCATGCAAAAACCCTTGTTTGGATGACGGCAGACATGGCGAATCTCCACTGCCGCTGCAGCCGCAAGGCTGCTATCAAGTCAGGCTACATAGAGTAGCACTGTATAAGAGACGCGGCACGCGGGTCGCAACAGGCTACACATAAAACAAAAGTGTGTTGGAGGAGATGAGCTTTGAAACAAATATATAAGTCATTCAGCGCGTGGCTGGCGGAGGTGAAGTGGGCTATGGCTGCGTACAGGTTGCCCCGTGGAGCACTGTTATGGCGATAACAGACTGGCCGGAGGATGAGCGGCCGCGGGAGAAGTTATTGTCGAGAGGGGCAGGAGCGCTCAGTGATGCGGAACTGCTGGCGATCTTTTTGCGTACGGGGCAGCGGGGGCTAACGGCGGTGGATTTGGCTCGCCGGCAGTTAGCGAGTAGCGGCGGCTTGCGCGCAATGCTCGATCTGAGCCCGGAACGAATGGCGCAATTGCCCGGGATGGGAACGGCCCGGCGGGCATTGTTGCTGGCGGCACTGGAGTTAGGGCGCCGTTATCTGGCAGAGCCCCTGGAGCGGGGGCAGCCATTGGATAACCCGGACAAAGCGGGACAGTTGCTCACTGCTCAGTTGCGCGGGCTCCCTTTTGAGGTTTTTGCTTGCTTGTTTCTTGATAACAAACATCGCCTGATTGCGTTCGAGAAACTGTTTCAGGGCACTATTGATGTCGCTGCAGTCTACCCTCGAGAAGTAGTGCGCCGGGCCATGGAGCACAATGCGGCGGCGGTGATTCTGGCCCATAATCATCCTTCCGGCGTGGCGGAGCCCAGCCAGGCGGATCACGCCATTACCCGCCGCTTGGTGGAGGCACTGGGGCTGGTGGAGGTGCGAGTACTGGACCATCTAGTGATCGGCGATGGGGGCTGGGTGTCGTTGGCGTCTCGCGGGGCAGTGTAGGTGCATGTGCGCTTGGTCAGTATGCCTGACGCAAGAAGAGAAAGACTCAAGGGTAAGCAAATGAGCGTGTTAGCCTTTTTATGTCGCGTATTGAGTGCGTTTTAGCCGTATGAGGAGCGACTCTGAAGGCGTTTGATTTACGACGTTTGGCCTCCAGTGGTCGTTTAAATTAAGATTTAGCTTGAAACTTGAACGGTGGATTGGTATAAAACGCGCCTTTTCCGGGGCTCTACCGTCCCCCGCAAGAAGTTTTACGGAGCAAGACAATGTCCAAAGTTTGCCAGGTGACCGGTAAGCGCCCTGTAACGGGCAATCGCGTTTCTCACTCGAACATCAAGACCAAGCGTCGTTTCGAGCCGAATCTGCACCACCATCGTTTCTGGGTTGAATCCGAGAAGCGTTTTGTGCGTCTGCGGGTAAGCTCTAAAGGTATGCGCATCATCGACAAGAAAGGTATCGACTCAGTACTCGCCGATATCCGTTCTCGCGGCGATCGCGTTTAAGGCTAACAGAAGGAGTTAACCCATGGCCGGTCCTATTCGTGAAAAAATCCGCCTGGTGTCCTCTGCTGGCACTGGTCATTTTTACACCACTACCAAGAACAAGCGTCTTCATCCTGAAAAGATGGAAACCAAGAAGTATGATCCGGTCGTGCGTAAGCATGTGGCCTATAAGGAAGCCAAGATCAAGTAACGATCTTTGGCTTGCCTGCCTGGCAGCGGACATAAAAAAGCCCGGGATTTCCCGGGTTTTTTTATGTCCGGAGAAAAGTGCCATTTTTCATATTGATTTGCACATCAAATCCATGCTTGAAAGCATCCGCCCATCGTCTTTACTGCTCCGAGCAGAGGTTTGACCTGCGTCGCAAAATCACACCAGTGTTAGTTTTACATGAACGGGATGCTTCGCAACAAAAGGCTACATGCCCAGCGTTGTGAAGCGCATCACGCTTGCATAGGATCACACTAAAAATTCATATTTGCGCATATGTGATAAGCATTAAGCAAGTTTTGATAACCCCCATAAAAAGCGTGTACGGAGAGCACTATGAGCACTTTGACCATGATCGCCCAATTCGTTTTTGCCCGTCTTTATACCCAGCTGCCCGGCCGTGCGCGTAAACAGCGCGGTGCCAGTGCGCTGGAATATATCGTTCTGGCTGCAGCCTTGATCATCATTATTGGCGTGCTGGCCACCAACGATACGGTCAGTGGTGCACTGGAAACGGCATTCACTGACTTGTTCACCGACGCTTCTGATACGACTCCCCCGGCTGGTTAGGGCATCGTTTATATGCGAGCGCGCCAAAAAATGGCAGGGGCTGTGGCATTGGAGTTTCTGATGTTGTTCCCGTTTGTGGTCGCCATGTTGTACGGCGCAGCGGTATACGGCCTGACATTTTTTGCTCAGTACCGGATGCAGGACGCGGTGGATAATGCGGTATCTACCGCCTTATACATTGATCGCTCTACGGTACAGGGGGCAGCCTTGGGTGACTCGGTGAGGCAGCGTGCCAATACGGTGTTGGCCGGCTTGGTGGCTGAGTTGCCGCCCAGCCTCAGAGCGTTGAATGCTGACGGTGCCTGTAGTCTGGAGACCGTGGGGGGGCTGGAAATGCTCCGCTGCCGCTTGGTTTATCCGAACTATCAGAACAACCCGGTAGTGCCGGCATTAAGTTTCGGCGTGTTGGGAGAATTCCCTCCTCTGCCGGATCGGTTGGATGTGGAAGCGCGGGCGGCATTTTGATACGGCGTGCCTGCCATTAGAAACAGAAATACACAGGGATGTTCCGGAGAGAGCATGGGATCAAGACTGCTGTACATGTTGCCGGCGCTGGCAGTGGCGTTAGTGGCGTTGATCTTGGCATTAGTGGGATTAAGTCGCGATCCGACTCCCGCGTTAGTGGTGAGGGATAGCGGAGCGGACACCGGGTCGCCCGGGCAAGAGGCGCCCAGTTATCGCTATTGGGTTGTGACGCAGAGCCTGAATGTGGGGGATACACTTGACGAAGAGTCCCTGGCAGTGGTGTCTTCCCCAGCGCCAATTGCCAATGTACTGACTGCCGATGAAACGGTGGCGGGCAAAGAGTTACGCCAGTTTGCCCGTCCGGGTGAGCTGCTTTCCCGAAATCATCTCGAGCCCGGCGGCACCCTTCCCGGCGCTTTGCCCAAAGGCTTTCGTGCTGTTGGCGTGGCGGTGGATGACGTGGTGATGGCCGGCGGATTGTTGCAGCCCGGGGATCTGGTGGATGTGGTGGTGGCTTTTCGCAAGGTAGAGCGAGATAACCCGGCGGCTCTGGTGTTATTGCGCAGCATTCAGGTGCTGGCGGTAAAGGGCGCCATGGCCGCGGCCAGCAGTGACCAGGACCGTGAGGCTCGGCGTCGCAATAATACGGTGGTGCTGGCCGTACCCAGAGACAAGGTGCCGCCGCTGTTGCTGGCGGCAGAAGAAGGCGCGTTACGTCTGGCGGTGGTTGCCAGTGACGACAAGGGTGACGAGAGCGTTGTGGCTAGCGCCCGAAAGAATGTCAAACCGTTCTATTACAAGGATTTGTTCCCGGCGACGCGAGCGCCTGCGGCTAAGGCTAAGCCGGGGCAACGAGTCGAAGTCTATGAAGGATCTGACTCAAGGAGCACCTATGTGCGTTAAGAGTGGGTTGATAAAAACGAGGTGGGCCAGCCTAGCGGTGTTGCTGCTTTTGACGTTGACCAGTGCAGTGCAGGCAGAGAGTTTGCGCGATTCCATGCGCCTGGCGCCGGGGGATCAGAAGGTACTCACCTTTCCCTCAGCAGTGGCTAAAGTCGCGACATCAGACCCAGGCGTAGCCGCGCTGACCGTGACGGGCAGTGCTGAATTGCTGCTGACCGCCAAATCAGAAGGGTCGGCAGTGCTGTCGGTATGGTTGCGTAATAACAGTAAGCCCCTGCGTAGCACAGTGGTGGTCGCCACCACGTTGGGAGATGCGCTGCCATTCGGTACTCAGGTGCAAACGGACATTCGGGTGCTGGAAGTCAGCCGCTCTGAGCTGAACCAGCTGGGCATGAGCTACAGCAATGTGTTCAACGGTGGAGACTCTGCGGTGGGTATTGCGCCTCCGGGGACCGGTTTTCAGACACCCGGGGCCGTGCCTACGCCGCTGGGGGCTGAAGGCTTTAATCTGTTCGGATTCGGGCCTAATTCGGTGTTGGCGATCAATGCACTGGAAGCTGGTGGCTTTGCCTATACACTTGCAGAGCCGTCGCTTACCAGTCTGTCTGGGCAAAGCGCCAGTTTCCTGTCAGGTGGTGAGTTTCCGGTGCCCACCCGCAGTACCACTGACGGCGTACAGATTGAGTTCAAGGAGTTCGGTATTGGCTTGAGCCTCACTCCAACCGTGATCGACAAAAGTCAGATTATTCTCCGGGTGGCCCCGGAGGTCTCGGAGCTGGACTTTTCTGCCGGCGTTGAAACCGGCGGGGTAGCGGTACCCGGTTTGCGTGTGCGCCGGGCAGAAACCACGGTGTCATTGGCTCCGGGAGAAACCTTCATTATCAGTGGGCTGGTAAGTCGCAACACTATTAACAGCAGTGGCCGGTTGCCAGGCATTGGCAACATTCCACTATTGGGGGCGTTTTTCCGCTCTTCACGGATTCAGAAAGATGACAAGGAGCTGGTGATGGTCGTGACACCGCATCTGGTGACACCCCAACAAGCTACCAGCCCGCCGGTAACGTTGCCGGGCGCCGGTTACCACTCCAGCAGCATGGGCTGGCTGGATATGGCTACGGAAAGCCGGCGGGGCTCCCAACCTATCCGTCATGGACTGAGCTGGTGATGCTATGAGTGACCACGACATTGTTCTTTCGGTTGTTGACGATGACGGTATCGAAGCCTGGCTGGATCGGGTGGTGGAAGACCCGTTTCGGTTGGAGCAGGTTAGCCGCTCCGATCTGACCCGGGTGTTGCGTTTGTTGGAAGCCACCACGGCCCATGTGGTGATGGTGGAAATGTCCGAAGCAGATATGGACCAGTCACTGGCCATTATTACGGCCCTGACCAGTGCTCGGCCCTGGGTCACCGTGATCACGGTGTGTGCCCGTTCGAATCAGGAACTATTGCTCCAGGCCATGCGGGCCGGCGCCCGAGACTGTTTTGTGGCAGGCACGGAAGCGGGCGATGTACGCGAACGGCTGCGTCGGCATCAACTGCTGCGCGTTGGGCACTATGGCGATGAATTGCGCTCAGGCACCAATAATCTCACTCTAGTGGCGTCCGCCAGCGCCACCGTCGACACTCGCTTCTTGGCCCAGAATGTGGCCCTGAGCATGAACCGATTATTCCCTGATAAGCGCTGCCTGGCCATTGATACCCAGCCGGGCGAGCGCGGTATTTTCTATCTGGATGTACACAACGAGTACAACTTGGAAAACCTGCTGGCCAGCCCGGAAACCCTGGATGAAACCCTGATCGGTACCGCGCTGGAAGAGTACCGCCCGGGCCTGCGATTACTGGCCGGAGGGGTGGAAAGCAGTGATCTGGCTGGGGACCGCAGTGCCGATTTGTTTATTGCCCTGAACCATTTGATGCAGATGTTTGATCGTATCGTGATCAATGTGGGCACGATGGAAAGCCGACATTGGGTGCGCGCTCTGGGGATTCATGCCCGCCATTTGTTGGTGGCCATGCATCCACTGGTGGATCAAGCCCATGCGGTGCATAGCTTGGGTAATGACTGGCGCTCTCATTTGGGCCGTGACAGTGAGGTTAGCCTGATTGTCGATGGGGTGGACAGCCATGCACCGCCTGGATTGGACGAATTGGCAGAGACGGCCGGTGTGCCTCTGCTCGGTGGTTTGGCCATGGATTGGCGGCACCGGTTGCTGGCCATGAACAGTGGCTTGCCGATTCAGGAACAGTCGCCCCGTTGCCGCTATAGCCGGAACTTGCAGGCGTTGGTGGGGAAGCTGGAAATGCAGCAGGACGATATTGCCAGCCCAGGTTGGTGGCAGCGCCTGCGCAGCAATGCGTGATGAGTCGCCAAATGGTTAGTGAGCGCAACGGATAGCAGGAGCAGTCGTGGCTGGACGGATTGATGCGGAATATCAGCAGCTCAAGGATCGCACCCATCGCTGGGTGGTGGAGCGGCTGGATGAAGAAGGGATCGAAGTCGGCAAGGCTGGCAGTGATCAGCTGTCGGATTTTGTCCGCACGGCGGTGGGGCAGCATATCGCCCTGAATCGGGTGCCGCTTTCTACTCAGGACCTCAATCAGCTGGCCCGCGATACGCTAGATGAAGTGACCGGGTTCGGTCCGTTGGAACCGTTGCTGGCCGATGAGCGCATCAATGATATTTTGGTGAACGGCCCGGACAGTGTATTCATTGAGGTGTCGGGGGTGCTGCAAAAAGCGTCCGTGCGTTTTATCAATGATGATCACGTGGTGCGGGTGATTCGGCGCATGTTGGCGCCGCTTGGGCGTCGACTGGATGAGTCCAGCCCCATGGTGGATGCGCGCTTGCCCGACGGTTCGCGAGTGAACGCTATTATCCCGCCGCTGGCGTTGGATGGCCCCAGCATTAGTGTGCGTAAGTTTACGCGTAACCATCTGACCGCCCAGGAGCTGATCGAATCGGGCTCACTCACCGATGCCTGCCTTGATATCATGGTTAAAGCGGTGGAATCGCGCCGTAATATTATAATCAGCGGTGGTACCGGCACGGGTAAAACCACCATGTTGAACCTGATCAGTCAGTACATCCCTCCAACCGAGCGGATTCTTACCATTGAGGATTCCGCGGAGCTGGTGCTCAATCATCCCCATGTGGTGCGCCTGGAAACCCGCCCGGCCAATACCGAGGGCAAGGGCCGTATCAGTGCCCGCGAGCTGGTGATCAATGCGTTACGTATGCGCCCGGACCGGGTGATCTTGGGGGAGGTGCGCTCCCATGAAATTATCGAACTGTTGCAGGCCATGAACACTGGCCACGAAGGTTCCATGAGTACCATCCATGCCAACAGTTCCCGGGATGCGCTGGTGCGAATCGAAACCCTGCTGGCGGTGAGTGGTTATGATGCCAGTGAAACCGCCATTGGCCGGCTGATCGGTTCGGCGCTGGATATCATCATTCAGTTGGAGCGAACGGCAGAGGGTTGTCGCCGGGTCAGCGAGGTAGTGGCGCTGACGCCCACCAGCGATGACCTGTATCACATGGATTACCTGTACCGGAGCAATGATGAGCGCGGTTGAGCTGCTCGGCATGGCGCAGATGCTTGGCATCATTGCCGTGCTGACGGTGCTATTGCAGCTGGTCTGGTTTTGGTATCGCCAGCGCAGCCTGGTTAACGATCGCGTGCGTCAGCGTTTGCAGCAACGCACTGAGCTGGGCCAGGAGCCTGGCCAGGCGCGAGTGGCCAGTGGGCCGCTGAATCGCCTGTTGTTGCGGGCAGATATCCGCCTGTCCCGAACCCAGCTGACACTCATGGGCATCATCACTTTCGTCATATTGGCTCTGGTACTGGCTTCTTCGGGCTTGATTGCCATGGTGGTGGTGGCCCTGTTTATTACTGCCTGCCTCTGGCTGTACTGGCGTTTCCGTTTCCAGCAGCAGCGTCGCACTATTTTTGAATCCCTGCCGGGGATCATGGACTCAACGTTGCGTTATATGGGCGCGGGGCGTTCCCTGGAAGCGTCTTTGCTTGAGTCGTTTCAGGATGCGCCGCCAGTGTTCAAGCCCCTCACTTTTCGGTTGCGCAGCGCAGTGGAGTCTGGACGGGATTACACCGGCCTGTTCAATGATTTCGCGCGTCTCTATCAGGTGTCATCGCTGGTGTTGGTGTCCATTGCCTTGCGTACTTCTGCCCGGTTTGGCTCTTCCATCCGCCCGGTGTTACAGCAAGTTGCAAACTCGTTGCGCTCACAACAGGAGTTGCGCCGTGAGTTTTTGGCCGCCACCGCGGAAACACGTTTTACTGCTGTGGCGTTTACGCTGCTACCGCTGGGCATGGCCGTGTATATGATGCTGATAAACGAGAAATACGCGGAAGTGTTGTTGCGCACGGATACCGGCCACACCATGTTGATCGTTGCCGGTGTGTTGCAGGGCATCGGTGTGGTGATCGTTTGGCGGATGGTGCAGGGGGTGGGCCGTGAGTGATCTGCTGCTGATCGTCTCATTGTTATTGGTTTTTGTGGCTCTTTGGTTGCTGGTTTTTAAGGCCCGTGAGTGGGAAATGCGGGCTCGGATTTACACTCGGTTGCGCGACAGTGCAGGGGGGCATACGGACGATGCGAAGGGCGGGTTCTGGTTGTGGCGTTTGTCCGGCGCCTTGACCGAATCATCCTTTGCGGCCAGTGATTACGAAGATATTCGTCTTGCCCTGAAAGGGATGGGCAAAACCCGGGAGCAATCCCAAATGATTTATCTGCTGTCATGCTGGTTTCTGCCAGCGATTGTGGCATTTATCGGTTTCTCTTTCTTTGGTGCTCTGGGCGGGCTGGTAGCCACTGCCGTTGGATTCATCCTGCCACGTAGGACGGTCCGCAGCATGGGGGCTCAGGCGGAAATGCGCCAGAACCTGGAAGCCGTCGAGCTGTGTCACCTGACGCGTATGCTGATGGAGGCGGGGCTCTCTCTGGAACGGGTGTTGCGCATTATCGGTGTTCAGGGTCGACCGTTGCTGCCCATTCTGATTGGCCGCATTGACCGGTTCAATCGTTTGATGAAATCCGGCGCGGAGCGCACCCAGGCTTTGGATGAGCTGGGTGAAAACAAACGGATTCCAGTGTTGCGCAGCTATGTGGTGTTGATGAAACAGAGCAGTCAACTGGGCGCGGGGGTGTCCCATAGCCTGGAGCAGATTATTGAAGAAGCACAGAAGGTGGAGCGCAATCGAATCCGAGAAGAAACCAACCGGATTGGTGCAAAAATGACGGTCATCATGATGGCCTTCATGTTGCCCGCACTGTTTATTTTGATAGGTGGCCCGGCGGTAATCTCCATTGCCGAGGCGTTAACGCGATGAAAGGGAGCTGGGACATGCGTGGCAGTAATTGGGGAGGTCTGTGTGCTGCGGCACTGCTGACAGTGCTGGCGGGCTGTGCCCACCAGAGCGCACCTGCACAGGCAAGCGGTACCGTGGATGTGTCCGGCATTGTCTGCAAGGAAGCGCTGCAACCGGAGCAGCGGGTGGACCTGGAAATGGTCGACACCCTGATGGCCAAGGGTCGCAACTATGCGGCGCTGGCGCAGCTGGAAGATGAGCCGATGAGTGCCATTGATCACTGGCTGCGCTATGGCCAGTTGCTGGCGGCCTCCGGAAAGCTGGAGCAATCAGAAGAAGTGTACAGGGCCATGGCTAATCGCTGTGGTGATGGCCGCAGTGAACATGGCCTGGGTATGGTTCTGTTGAAGCGCAACGAAGTGATGTCTGCGCTTCCTCACTTGGAGAAAGCCCGTGACATGGCCCCAGCGACCTCTCAGGTGCGTAACGATTACGGTTATGCCTTGCTGTTGATGGGGCGCTACGAAGACGCTGCATTTGAGTTACGAACGGCGCTGGAGTTGGCCAACGGCCAAGGACCGGTGCGCCAGAATCTGGCGGTAGCGTATCTGATGAGTGATAACCAGAAAGGCATTCAGGAATTGAAATCTCAATACGGTTTCTCCGAGGATGAAATGGCCTATGCGGAGAAGCTCAGTCAACAGTTTGGGAGGGCCGCACCATGAAAAAATGGCTTTTGGTATGCCTGCTGCCGGGTTTGGCTATCGCCGCAGAACCTCAGCAGAACTACCGTTTTGGTGTTTCTGACCAGGTAGTAGATAACATGCCAGAAACGGTAACTGACTGGTTGCTGAACCAGCAGCGGGATTCTCGTCCGGCAGCAAAAAGTGAAATTTCTGCGCCTATTTACGTCGATACTCAGCGACGCCTGGCGGACTCATTCCGCACGGCCATACCGGAAACCTTCGGTGAACAGACCCGCGACGAGTAATCGCTGGCGCCAACAGGGCGCCCTGACGGTGATCACGCCGCTGTTGTTGCTGGTTGTTGTCATCATGTCGGTGATGGCTCTGGATGGCGCGCGCCTGTATATGTTGCGTGGCGAGATGCAGGCGCAGGTGAATGTGGCAGCGCAGGCGGCGGCGGGTGAGACGCAAGCCTGTGGTGGCCAGTTTGTCAGCTCTGCTGTGATTCAATCGCGTGCCCTTGCCGCTGCTAAAGCTCAGGGTTTTAGTGAAGATGACGGTTCGTTACAGGTGCAAGTCGGCTTGATTGAAGACACGAACGATAGCGGTGTTCTTTCATTCCGGCCGGTGAGCTTGGTGGCGCAAAGCAACGCTGTTCTGGTTACCTATACCCGTAGTGAGCCTATTTCTCTGTTATTGCCTGAGTCCACCTTTGGCGCGCTGGATATATCGGTGAATGCGGCTGCCAGAAAGCAAGTGGTAGCGACAATGAGCGCTGCAGGGAGCACGGCAACGGTTGATTCGGGGATTGTTGGGTCGCTACTTGGTGCGGTACTAAGAGATGGCAGCTATACGCTGGATCCAACAAGTGTGGATAGTCTACGCAATACGACGATTAAACTTGGGGACTTGCTCACGGAAATCGGGGTCGCCGATGTGACCGAATTACTGAACCTGGATGGCGCTGTGTTGGCTTCAGCTCTTAGAGGTGTAGCAGGCGTAGCGAGTCCAGCGGGGCGGGCACTGGATGACCTTCTTGGTGCGAATGGCCTTGCTACTGTTCAGGTCAGTGAAGTGTTAGACGTGGTGGAGGGGACCCAAGTGCCGGTCAACAGTGAATTCCCCCTCTATGACATGTTGATCAGTCTTGTGCTCAATGTAGCTCAAGCCCAGCAAGGCGGCTCGGGAGGATTCTTGACAGTGCCGTTGGATGTCAATCTGGATCTCAGCCCAGTGGCGAATGTGCAAGCCAGTGTAAAGTTGAATGTTGGAGAAGCACCCAAAATTAGAATTGGGCCCGTCCGTAAAGACGCGGATGGCGAGTGGGTCACAAAAGTCTATGCCCCGGATATAAGTCTTTTAATCGACGCAGAGGTGGAGTTGCTCGCGTTGGGCCCGTTGTTAAACTTGGCATCCGTTGATCTGCCGTTGGCGGTTAATGCTGGAGGGGCAGAGGTGGAATTCGTGTCGGCGGATTGTGCGGCAGGGGTAAATAACGATATTGAAATTGGCGTGAATATTAATCGAAGCGTGGCGAGACTGGGAACCGGAACAGTCGATTCTGACTCAGGGGAGATTGTGCCTGCTCAAGGACGTTTAAACGTGCTGGGTTTGCTGGGCATTCGGCTACTGAGTGCCAATGTTTTTATCGATGCTGAAGTGGCTGGTATCAGTGATCGTGGAGTGATTATTGCGCAGGATTACCCTCTGTACTGTAGCGATATTGGTTGCAGGCAGCAGACTTTCAATGATACCGGCGATGGGCTTGGAGGGCTGGATCTCGATGTCCAGGTAAGAGATCTGAATGTCATTGAGCTTTTGCCTTTGGATCTCACTTTTTTGACTAATTTATTAGAAAACTTGCTTTCAACGGTGGTGGAAGCTCTTGCCGGGGCTCTTATTAACCCTTTACTTGAAGCACTGGGTATCGGGCTTGGCGGCGTAAACATAACGGTTACAGGTGCTAGTCAAAATAGCAGCCAAGTGCTTGAGAACATTGTTGTGATGTCAGAGACTCCTTAAGGTGGTTCATCGCGAATTGGCATGAAAATACCGGTGAGTCTGCTTTATCGTAGGGTTGAGGGGCGCGGCGCTCTCGATACCGGGCGTTAAATCAGCGTTTGGGCCGACTCAAGATGGGGGCTGGCACATAGGTAAAAAACGGCCGCATTAGCGGCCGTTGTCGTTTCAGGCAGTTGCGTGCCGGTAATGAGGTAACTTGTCGGCGAATTCCTGCAGGGCATGGATGCCAGAGGCTCGTGCGTCGTGACACCACTTCTCCAGCGCTTCCACCATTTCTGTAGAACTGCGACTGGTTTGGGTCCAGATATCCTGTAACCGTAGACGAAATTGGTAAATGGCTTCCAGGGTTTCGTTATTTTCTGTCAGGCTCTTCAGTCGTAGCGCCTGATTCGGTTTGATCAGGGTCAAATCCCGATGCAACAACGCTTTGGCGCGGGCGTAGAATTCACGGCTGGCGTCACAGGCGCGGGCCTGTTCCTGCTTGAAAACGGGAGTGATCACGGCTTTACGGTAATGCCGCATGACTTGAAAGCGGTGCTGCATGACGCCGCGCAGGGCGTCCACGTCGATTCCGCCAGCGCTTTTCACCAGCGCGGGTTTAGGTGCCACTTTCTTCACCTTGGCCAGCCCCACTATTTCGAACAGGCGAATCCATGCCCAGCCGGCATCGAATTCGAAACGACGCACAGATAACTTGGCGGAGTTTGGATAGGTGTGATGATTGTTATGCAGCTCTTCGCCGCCAATCAGAATGCCCCAAGGCGAAATGTTGCGTGACGCATCGGCGCATTCGAAGTTCCGGTAACCCCAGTAGTGTCCCAAGCCATTAATGACACCGGCCGCGAACAGTGGAATCCAGATCATTTGTATGGCCCAAACGGTAATGCCGGCAGCGCCAAACAATAGCAGATCAATAACAGCCATTAAGGTGATGCCGGCCATGGGGAACCGGGAATAGACGTTGCGTTCTACCCAGTCATTGGGGCAGCCGGCACCGTATTTTTTCAGGGTTTCTTTATTCTCTGCTTCTTCGCGGTACAGTTCGGCCCCTTCGCTTAGTACCTTGCGGATGCCTTTGACTACCGGGCTGTGCGGATCTTCTTCGGTCTCGCACTTGGCGTGGTGTTTGCGGTGGATGGCGGTCCACTCTAGGGTGTTCTGGGCGGTGGTGAGCCACAGCCAGAAACGGAAGAAATGCTTGAGCACCGGATGCATGTCCAGCGCGCGGTGCGCGGAATAGCGGTGCAGGTACACGGTGACACTGACAATGGTCACGTGGGTCATGGCCAAAGTGATTAGCACCAAGGCGCCGAGGCTCGGGGCCAGTAGGCCCTCACTCAGATAATTCAGCATAGATGTCGCACAATAAAAAAATAGAGTCACTATTGTGCCCTATCCGGGATGACAGACAGAAGACACGGAACAGGTCAAATTCGGACTTTACGGTCAATCAGGGGCCCAAAGGGGGCGATGGGCGGATGGGTGGGCGGCCGCGTTAGGCGTTGCGCTGTAACAACAGATGCCCTTGCGGGTTAACCGTCGCGGTCCAGTCCGTTTCCAGCCAGGTGGTGCCCACTGCTTCGTAGATCAGGGCCGGGCCGGTGAGGCGTTGACCTACGCCCAGTGTTTCGCGCTTGAATACGGCCACCGCGGTGCGGATACCCGGCAGCGTCGCTTGGCGTTCGGGGTTGGCGGTTTGGGTGGGGCCGTCGGGAGGCGTGGGCGGGGTAGCCAAAGCCTGGCTTTGAATACGCAGGTTAACCTGCTGTACCGGTAGCCCTAACCGGTGGCCAAAACGTTGCTGGTGAGCCGCATGGAAGCGGCTTACCCGGTCTGCCGGTTCTTCGTGCCAATCAATTTGCAGCACTGAGGACTGGCCTTGATAGCACATATCTACAAATACCCGGTGCTGGATGCGGTCTGCGCTAACGCCTTCCTCGACAAGTTCATTTGAGCCTTGCTGTTGCAGCTGGACGATGAGGGCACGCAGGGAGTCTTCGTCGGCGGATTCTGGTAGCGCCTGCAATATTTCCCGTTTTCGGGGGGCATATACCAGCCCTTCGGCGGACAGCACGCCGGCCCGCTGCGGGACAATGGCCCGTGGCATGCCCAGGTTGTCGGCCAGCGCACAGACGTGCAGCCCGCCGGCGCCGCCAAAGCTCATCAGCGAGAAGTCAGCGGGATCGAAGCCCTTCTGGATGGAGATCACCCGCAGGGCTTGGGTCATGTGTTCGTTGGCTAGCGCCAGTACTCCTTCAGCGGTTTGCTGACGTGTCAGGTTGAGGGCTACGGCTAACCGGTCCATGGCCTGCTCAGCGCAAGCCACATCCAGCGTTAGTGAGCCTCCGAGGGCGAAGTCTGGTTGCAGCCGGCCCAGAACCACATTGGCATCGGTTACTGTGACGCGTTGGCCACCGTTGCCGTAGCACGCGGGGCCGGGATCGGCGCCGGCTGAGTGTGGCCCCACGTGCAGTAGCCCAGCCTCATCCACATAGGCTAGCGAGCCACCTCCGGCACCGATGGTGTGCATGTCTACCATGGGCACGGCCACGGGATAAGGGCCGATGCGGCCCTGCTGGGTCAGGCGGATATCCCCGTCGAGCAAGGCAACATCAGTGGAGGTGCCGCCCATGTCGAAAGTCATCAAGTGAGGCTGCTGCAGTTGTTGCCCTAGCCGCTGAGCGGCGGCCAGCCCACCGGCGGGCCCAGACAACAGGAGATTGACGGCTTGGTTCGCGGCTTGCTGGGAAGCAATGGTGCCACCGTGGGATTGCATGATGGCCAATGGAGCGGGGCTGGTGGCCTGCTGCAGGCGTTGCAGGTAATCCGCCACTCGCGGCGCGAGCCAAGCATTTAGCCAGGTGGCCATGCCCCGTTCGTATTCGCCTCGAGTAGGCAAGATTTGGTGCGAGGGGCTCACTGCAAAGCCGGCACTGAGCAGAGCCTGGCTGAGCCGCTGTTCGTGCTCCGGGTTCAGGTAGCTGAACAGCAGGCATAGGGCGATGGATTCCGGAGCGATTTCACGGACCGCCGCTAGTATGGTGGCAATATCGTTATCGGTGAGCGCGGTAACGGTGTTACCCGCAGCATCGAGCCGGGCCGGGCAGCCCAGGGTGGGCACCTGGCTCACCGCCGAGGCGTTACTCGCCGGGGTAAGATTATAGAGCTCTGGACGGTTCTGGCGGCCAATGCGGAGGATGTCCTCCAGCCCGTTATTGGTAATCAATAAGGTGCGAGCGCCCTTGCCTTCGAGGGCGGCGTTGGTGGCCACGGTGGTGCCGTGCACAATGGCCAGTTGCCCACTGGCCATTGCATCACTCAGGCCCAGCTCCTGAATGCCTTGCAGGATGGCTTGTTCCGGGGACGCGGGCGTGGACAGCACCTTGTGGATGCGTGGTTCGCCATCGCCTAGCAGAACAAAGTCAGTAAAGGTGCCGCCGGTATCGACGCCGAGCCAGTAAGAGACGGACATAGTAGTGGGCCGTTATCTGTTGAACGGTGACAGCGAAAGACAAAAAAACCGGCAGCAAGGTAACATAGCTGGCGCCAGCGCGCTCTTCGCGGCCGCGCAATGAGTTTTTAGCTGTTCAATTGTCTATTATCAATCACGAACTGACTTTCCTATGCCTGAATTACCTGAAGTGGAAACCACCCTGCGTGGCATCCGCCCGCATTTACAGGGGCGGATTTTGAAATCGGTAACGGTGCGTGAACCGCGGTTGCGCTGGCCGGTGAGTGAGGCGATTTATGCGCTGCGTGACTGCCCGGTGATGGCGTTGCGTCGGCGGGCCAAATATCTGCTGATTGAGCTGGAGCATGGGCAGCTGCTAATTCATCTGGGGATGTCCGGCACTTTGCGGGTGGTGGATATGGACCTGCCATTACGCAAGCACGACCATGTGGATTTGTTGCTGGATAGCGGCAAGGTGCTGCGTTTTAACGACCCGCGCCGCTTTGGCTCTGTGTTGTTCCAGGGCGGTGACCAGCCGCACAGCCTGCTGCAGTCGCTGGGGCCGGAACCGCTCAGCGATAGTTTTAATGGCCAGTGGTTGTTTGCTCGCTCTCGTGGCCGAAAGGTGGCAGTGAAAAGCTTTATTATGGATAACGCCACGGTGGTGGGAGTGGGCAATATTTACGCTCAGGAAAGCCTCTTTATGGCGGGTATCCACCCATCCCGGGCGGCGGGCCGTATTTCCCTGGCGCGTTATCAGGCACTGGCAGAAGCGATTAAGCGGGTGCTGGCCCGGGCGATTGAGGCGGGCGGCACCACGCTGAAGGATTTCACCCGGGCGGATGGTCAGCCAGGGTATTTTTCTCAGTCTCTCAATGTGTATGGTCGCGCGGGCCAGCCTTGCGTGCAATGCGACACCATATTGAAGGCGGATCGTCATGGCCAACGGAGCACGGCTTATTGCCCACAATGCCAGCGGTGAAGTGGAAGGAAATCGATCGCCGGGGGTAAGCCAGAAAGCGGGGTGGACGGGGAGCTGACCTTGCGTCGGAATTGATCAGTCTTTGCGCTCTTGTACTATTGATGGCCTAAGAACAAAGGTGTAGATTGTGATGCAATTGTCGGAATATTAACGACTTAGCTGAGACAATGTCAGCGATACTTTAACCTGAAACGGTGATGCCAGTGTGGCGGCGAAGGCTTGCGTTAGGCGTCGCGATGAAGCCAGGGTTTCAGGTTCAACTATAAAAAAACCAAGAGGGACTCACCATGAAGCGAGCAAAGCGCCGGGTAGTGGTATCCGTACTCGCCTCAACCATGCTGTTTGCTGCCATGGCGGCGCCCATCACGGCACAGGCGGCGGAATCCAACCTGGATCGGCCGGGGGAAATGGCAATGATCGGCGATGCGATTTTTGCGCGTCCGTTGCTGTTGGCTTCCACGGTGGTGGGCGCTGGCCTGTACGTGGTTACGCTGCCGTTCAGCCTGCTGGGGGGGAACCCGGGAGAGGCGGCGGAAGTGCTGGTGATGAACCCTGGCAAGAATACTTTCGTCCGCTGTTTGGGCTGTACACCGGCTCAGCACGAAAGCCTGAAAGCGGAAAAAGAGATGCAGAACAAAGCGAAGCAGGAGCAGGAAGCGGTGGCCAGCGCGGAGTAGTAGTTTGCTGCCCATCGCCGATGTTTGTATCGCGAAAGGCCCAGGCTAGCCTGTGGTAGCGTCTTAAAGCAAAAGTCCCGCAGCACGGGGCTTTTTTGTGGCTGATGGCTCTGTTATCGCTTGGGACTCAAGCGCTACCAAGGGTCAGGCTACTGCCTTTTTCCTTGCAGAAGTCAGCGAACAGGTAATCGCAGAGGTAAGCCACTTTGCTGTTTAATGCCGTGTCGTCAAAGGGGTGGTCTTCCAAGGGCTGCCACTGCATGGCACTGAGTTGCAGCTGGACGTTGCGCAATAGCAGGCGGTGAGGGTCTTTGAGGTCGTACATATCCAGAATGCCGTCGGCATGGATCAGTGTATGCATACCCATGGACATGGACCACTGGCCGATGCTGAACGTTAGCGGGTCCTGGCCGTGGTCTTCCAGTTCGTTACTGGCAATGGCGTCACGAACCACCTGCTCTACCATTCTGCCTATGGGTTGGGTGGCGGCCAGGAACTGCTCGCGGCGGCTAGGTGAGGATGCCAGCCAGACCACTTCCGTCATGATGTATTGCTCGAGCCGGAAATGTTCAGGGTAATGCTGGGCAAAGAGTGAGTAGGCTACGGCAAAGCCTAACATTTTATCGCGGTTAGTAAGGTCGGAATGGGCGACTTTCTCAAAGTATTCCCGTCGTGTGGTGGTCAGCTCGGTGCAGACGGCGATGAGCAGATCTTCCTTGGACGCGAAGTGATGGTAGAGCGTGCCGGTGGCAAAATTACAGCTGCGGGCAATGGCCGCCATCTGGACCCCCAGCAGGCCTTTATCGCACAGTTGTTGCCGAGTGGCTTCAATAAAGAGGAGCTCTCTTTCTGCCAGCGCTTGTTCGCGCCCGCTGCGTGGTTTTGTCATAGTCATTATCTTGTGTGATTCCGCCATTCAGTTTGAATAGCCTTGCTATCGGGTTCAAGCGCTTTTCTCAGCGTACAGACAAGCGCGCTGTTTATAAAAGCACAGCGGCTAGCTTTTCCAGCAAGCCGTTTAGATGGCGCAAGCCATTATCGGTACAGGCCAGCCGTTGGTCTGTGACCGCCAACAGCCCCTGCTGTTCGAATGGCGCCAATAGATGCCGCCACTGTGCAACCGGCTTTCCGGTCGTTTCTTCCAGTGTTTGCCAGCAGAGGCCATCGGTTAAACGCAGGCCATTAAGTAGGGCTTCAAACAGACGGTCTTCGCGGGCAATGGGCTGGTGCTGGCGGCGAGCATGGGCCGCGTCTGCCAAGTAGTCTTCGGGTTTTCGGGTTTTCTGGTAGCGGTGCACACTACCCTGGGAGGCATCAGTGATTTTGCCGTGGGCGCCGGCCCCGATGCCGAGATAGTCACCGAACTGCCAGTAATTGAGGTTATGTCGGCAGGGACGCCCAGATTGCGCGAAGGCGGAAATTTCATAACGCAGGTAGCCGTGCTCAGCCAGTAAGGCGAAGCCGGCCTGCTCAGTGTCAGCCATGGCGTCGCTGTCTGGTTGAACCGGTGGTGAGCGGTAGAAAACGGTGTTGGGTTCGATGGTGAGTTCGTACCAGCTCAGGTGAGTGGGCTGCAGTGCGATGGCCTGGTGTAGATCGTCCAGAGCCTGTGCATGGGTTTGGCCGGGCAAGGCATGCATGATATCCAGATTGAAATTGTCGAAGCCGGCAGCGCGCGCTTGGTGAGCGGCGTTAATGACGGCGCTGGCATTGTGAATGCGCCCCAGTGCTTGCAAGTGGGCATTGTTGAAGCTCTGGGCGCCGATGGATAGGCGGTTGATGCCTGCCTCGCGAAAGCCCTGGAAGCGACCATTTTCAACGGTGCCAGGGTTGGCCTCTAGGGTGATTTCCGCGTTTGGGTGCAAGGCCAGCCTTTGCCGAATGCCGTGAAAAAGCTGCTGGTAAAAATCGGCGGATAGAAGGCTGGGTGTGCCCCCGCCGATGAACACGGTTTCTACCGCGCGCTCGCCGATCAGGGGCAGGTCCTGCTCCAGGTCGGTGAGCAGGGCTCGCAGGTAGGCTGCCTCTGGAATCTCGCCGCGCTCATGGGAGTTAAAGTCGCAATAGGGGCATTTGCGTACACACCAGGGGGTGTGGATGTAGAGAGAGAGGGGCGGGTTCTTGAGGGCCATAAAAGAGGGGCAGGCAGAGAATGAGTGGGCCATGTTAGCAATTAAATGGATAATGGCGCGCGGCTAACGTGATAACGACACGGGGGTATCGTATTCGTGGTGTTAAGCATGCTCCATTTTCCAGTGATCAATGGGATTCTATTGTGCATATTTGGGTCGATGCAGACGCTTGTCCACGCCCGGTAAAAGAGGTGTTATTCCGCGCTGCACAACGGGCGCAAATTGCCTGCACGCTGGTGGCAAACCAGCATATAGCGGTGCCGCGTACGCCGTTAATTTGCTCTATTCAGGTAGGGCAGGGTTTTGATGTGGCGGATAACGAAATTGTGCAGCGCTGTGAGCCGGGAGATCTGGTGGTCACGCAGGATATTCCACTGGCGGCTGAAGTTGTGGAAAAGGGTGCAGAGGCGGTAACGCCCCATGGTCACTGGCTGGACAAGGATACCGTGCGCGAACGCCTGAACATGCGTGATTTCATGGAGGAGATGCGTTCGGCGGGGATGCAGACCGGTGGGCCGGCCAGTTATTCCAACCAGGACAAGGGGCGTTTTGCCAATGCGCTGGACCGTTGGCTGGCACGGGCTCAGAAGTAACCCATTATCCCTACCTGCCCCCAGCTGAGATCCCCGCCGCCGTCGCGGCGTACGTCTTCGCCAGCCCAGCTGTGCTGCCAGCCGGCCCAAAGGTCAACGGCCCGATGACAGTGCCAGCTGAGCATCACCCCCACTTCCCGGTGATTGGGGCCATCGTAGTGCTCACTGGCGTAGCCCTGATCATAGGCTTGCGTGAGCCGTAGTTGTGCGATGCCCGTTGACCAGAGCTGCTGTTCACCAACCAGGGACAAGGCGTAGAAGGCACCGTTCGCCTGCTTGCTCCAGGTGCCATCGGCGCGCAGGGCCAGCCAAGGCTGTAGATGGGTGGCAATCCCGAAACCGGTTTCCACGTCGTCAGCCATGTCCAGCGCAGGATCATTAGCGTAAAACTGCAGGTAGGTTACGTTCAGGTAAGGTTCCCAGCGGCCCATGGGCGGGGCGTATTCCGCAAACAGGTTGTTTTCCCGGTAGTCGCTGTCACCCGTCCCCCAGGCTTGCCAGACCCCTAAAGCGGCGTCCGCTTTTGTCAGGTCGCCGCCCAAGCTGTGCAGGCTGTGGCCATCAAGATTGTCACGCCCTTCGCTGACATAGCGGCTGTGCCATTGCGTTTGCAGACTGCCGTGCACTGCCTTCGCTGGGGATGGCAGGCAGCAGCAGTGCGATGCCAAGCAAGGGGAATGGGACGCGAGATGTGGGCACCGATCTGGCTCCTTGCGGTCGGAAAGGCTCAACCCTATCAGAGAGAGGGGAAGAGGCAGTGAAGAGCTTACTCATTCAGTGCTTCAATCAAGCTGGCCATGGCCTTGCCCCGGTGGCTGATGGTGTTTTTCTCATCCGCGGGTAGTTGTGCGGCGGTGCAGCCTTTTTCTTCCACGAAAAAGTGTGGGTCATAGCCAAAGCCGTGATCACCTTGGGGCTCCAGCACAATGCGTCCGTTCCAGCTACCTTGGCAGATTAGTGGGGTGGCGTCGTCTTCGTGGCGCATCAGCACAAGCAGTGCCACGTAGCGGGCCTGGCGGGCGTCTTCTGGGATTTCCGCCAGCATTTCTACCAGCAGAGCATTGTTCTTGGCGTCAGTGGCACCGACCCCGGAAAAGCGCGCTGAAAAAATGCCAGGGCTACCGTTCAGGGCGCTGACCTCCAGTCCGGAATCATCGGCGATGGCGGGTAGCCCGGTGTGCTTGCAGGCATTGCGAGCTTTGATAATGGCGTTTTCCACAAAGGTACTGCCGGTTTCATCGGCTTCCGGTACGCAAAATTCACTCTGGGCAACGACTTCAATGTTGAGTGGCGCCAATAGGCGCTGCATTTCAGCGAGTTTTTTTGCGTTGCCGGAGGCGAGAACGAGTTTTTCCATTGGGGGGTCCTGACGTCGGTTAGGTGCGTGCTACAAGCGGCAATATGAGAAGCGTTGTATTAAACGCTTCAACTCTTCGTCACGCCGGCGAGTAGCAAAAAACAAATATTCTGAAGGTTACGAGAACCCGACTTTTCCCCGTCCAGCGTGTATCGCTTTATCCCTTCACCCGGTAAATGGCGATTTCGCCGAACAGGTTGGGCCACCATTTGCTGAGCACGCTGGTGCGGTGATTACGGTTAATGACCTGGCGTTCAAGGATCCGAATGCCTTGTTTTCGGCAGTGGGTTTCAAAATCCTGCACGGTGCACAGGTGGATGTTCGGGGTGTTGTACCACTCGTGGGGCAGCGCGGATGATACGGGCATACGCCCTTTCAGGCCCAGGTAAGCGCGGACCTTCCAGTGGCCGAAGTTGGGGAAGGTGATAATGGCTTCGCGGCCAACGCGGATCATTTCGTTGAGAATTTGGTCCGGGCGTAGAACCGCTTGCAACGCCTGGGTCATGATCACGTAATCGAAACGGTGATTCTGGAAGTTACCCAAGCCGCTGTCGAGATCCTGCTCTAGAACATTGACGCCCTTTTCAAAGCAGGCCGCCAAGTTGTCTTGGTTGATTTCCAGGCCGTAGCCGGCGGTTTTTTTGTGTGTTTTCAAATGCGCTAGCAGAGTGCCGTCGCCGCAGCCTAGATCCAACAGGGTGGCATTGCGGGGGATCCAGTCACTGATTAGTTGAAGGTCATCACGCATGGGGGCCGGCCTCCAGGTCTTGCGATGTATTCTCTGTCTCGTTGGCGACCCTGTGCATGTAGGCTCCGAACAGCTTTATGTACTCGGGAATATCCAGCAAAAAGGCGTCGTGGCCCTTGGGCGTATCGATCTCGGCGTAGCTCACATTGCGACCAGCGTGGACCAATCCGTTGACGATCTCTCGGCTGCGCTCTGGGGCAAAACGCCAGTCGGAGGTGAATGACATCACCAGAAAATTACAGGTGGGTCTGCCTAAAGCCTGCTCCAGCGAATGGTCAAATTCCCGAGCTGGATCGAAATAATCCAGTGCCTTGGTCATTAGCAAGTAGGTATTGGCGTCGAAGTTGCGAGAAAAGACTTCGCCCTGATGACGCAAATAGGATTCGACCTGGAATTCCACGTCGAAGCCGAAATGGAAGCGTCCGGCGCGCAGGTCGCGGCCGAACTTCATGCGCATGGCGTCGTCACTCAGATAAGTGATGTGGCCTACCATACGTGCCAGAATCAGCCCCTGGCGAGGGTAGGTGTCGTGAAGGTAATAACGCCCGCCGTAGAAATTCGGGTCGGTCAGAATGGATTGTCGCGCCACTTCATTGAAGGCAATGTTCTGGGCTGACAATTTTGGTGCGGCGGCGATCACCACCGCATGGCTAAGCCGCTCTGGGTAATCGATGGACCACTGCAGCGCCTGCATGCCGCCCATGCTGCCGCCAATCACTGCCGCCCAGCGTTGAATGCCTAGCACATCGGCGAGGCGAGCCTGACTGTTCACCCAGTCTTTCACCGTCATCATGGGAAAATCGGGGCCCCAGGGCTGGCCGCTTTCCGGGTTGATGGAGGCGGGGCCGGTGGAGCCGTGGCAACCGCCCAGGTTATTCAGGCTGACGACGAAGAAGCGGTTGGTATCGATGACCTTACCGGGGCCGATACAGGTATCCCACCAGCCCGGGCGTTTGTCGTCTGCTCGATGATAGCCTGCCGCGTGATGATGGCCGGACAAGGCGTGGCAGATCAGCACTGCGTTGGACGCCTCGCTGTTCAGGGTGCCATAGGTTTCGTAAATCAGGTCATAGGTGGGCAGCGTGCGCCCACACTCCAGCTCCAACGGGGTGTCGAAGTGATGCACCTGTGGCTCGACCAGCCCTACGGAGTCGGCGGCGGTGTGGGGCAAAGCGTCCGGATTCTGTGACGACATGATGGCTCGCTAGCAAGAGATGCCGCAAAGTCTAAAGCCCGCCCGGTGGACGCGCAATCAAAGCACGGCGGTTGTCATGGTATCCTGCTGATCAAACACACTATTTTGAGGTTAATCGCGGATTAAAGTGGAAAGAATTGTCGTGCCTGATTAATCGTACGGTTGCCGACAAAGGCGGCCCGGTGGGATGTCTGGTGGCGGGGGCTACCAGGCGATTTAACAACATCAAGCGCCGGACTTCGGTGCTGTGCATTCAGTACGATGCGTTCTGTGGAAAAGGCCTTTCGGTCATGTCATTCCTTCCGCCCCGCAATGAACGTTTTAGATCAATTCACTGAAAAGAGGGGGAAGGGCGCCGTATGGCTAAGGGATCGTTAGCGGACAGGCTGTATGAAAAAGTAGCGAATGATGAAGATGCTCGCACCTGCAGTGATATCAGCGAGGACGCCTGCCGGGAGGTGCCGGGCAATTTCTTTCGCATTATCTTCGCCAATACGCTGACCAAGGTCGGCGACTTGCTGATCAATCCGAAAACCGTGTTGGCCTGGTTGATCAGCGCTGTCGGAGCGCCGGGAGCTCTGGCCGGGTTGCTGGTGCCTATCCGTGAGTCTGGCTCGCTGATTCCCCAGTTATTGATAGGGGCGTTGGTGCGTCGCTATCCGGTACGCAAAGGGTTTTGGGTGTTGGGTGCGGCACTGCAGGGGTTGTCCGTGTTGGCGATGGCGCTGGTGGTCTGGTTGCTGGAAGGCTTGGCTGCTGGGTTGGGCATTGTGGGGCTGCTGGTCGTCTTTAGTGTCAGCCGGGGGTTCTGTTCCGTGGCCATGAAGGACGTGCAGGGCAAGTGTGTTCCGAAATCTCGCCGTGGCCGGCTTACTGGGCTGTCGGCCACCCTCTCTGGGGCGCTTACCTTTGCGTTGACGCTGCTGGTGTTCAGCAACGATAGCGACCCATCCATGCTGTTTTACACTGCGCTGCTGGCTGGAGCAGGTATGGCCTGGTTGGCAGCGGCGCTAGTGTTCCTGCGTGTGGATGAATACCCCGGTGCCAACGAGGGTGGCAGCAATGCTCTGCGGGAGGCGTGGAGCAGTTTGTCATTGTTGAAAACCGATGTGCCGTTTCGGCGTTTCGTGGTGACCCGTGCGTTGCTGATGGCGTCTTCTCTGGCGTCGCCGTTTCTGGTGTTGTTGGCAAAGGAGCAGTCTAGCTTGGGCTTGCTGTTGGGTAGCTTCGTGCTGGCTTCGAGCCTAGCCAGTGCGGTGAGTGCCACGGTGTGGGGCTATATGGCAGATAGCTCCAGCCGAACGGTGATGATTCGTGGAGGGGCGCTTGCGGCACTGGTTTGCATGGTCGCGGGCGGCGTGTCGGTGTCCGGAGTCGAGGTGGACGGTGTGCACTGGTTGTATCCAGTCGCGTTCTTTGTTCTGGCCATCGCTCACGCTGGCGTGCGCATCGGCCGCAAGACTTACATGGTGGACATGGCGGGGGGGACCAAGCGTACGGATTACACTGCGGTGAGCAATACTGTGATTGGCATTCTGTTGCTGGTGGTTGGTGGTATCAGCGCGGCAGTGGCCCTGCTGGGAAATGATTGGGCCTTGTTAGTGTTGGGTGGAATGGGGGCGACGGGGGTGATTTCAGGCGCTTTGCTTAAGGATGTGTAAGCAATCTCTTAAAGTTTAGTCAGCATTTTTACTCCTAGGAAAAAATAACTAGGATCGAGATCCATTTATCCATTGGGGGAACATGTAAATGAAAAAATGTTTAGCGGTTATGGCGTTGGGTTTGCTGGCGAGTTCGGCGTGGGGGGAGGCTAAACCGGCGGGTTTCATGCTCGGTGCTGGCGTGTCGTTCGATACAAGTAATTTTGGAGATGAGATTGAAGATGAGCTGGACAGGACGGGTCCAGGTTACAGTGTTGACGACGACGGAGCAGCAACAGGGCAGGACATTTACCTGGGTTATGCCTTTGGCGGGGCGTCTTCATTGAGGCTGGGTTACAAATGGTTTGGTACTCAAGAAGGCGAGGTCCACCAGTATGGCGTCAAGACCGGTGAATACGAAGTCGATGCCGATGGTGTTTATGTGGCCGCAGATTTATTGTTTCCACTGAGCGAGACGTTTTTCCTGGGGGGTACTCTGGGTATCCAGAATTGGGATGGTGAGGTGACAGCAAGAAATCCGGTGTCTTCTACGAAGTCGTCATCGGATGGCCGGGATTTTTTCTATGGCGTGCGAGCCAAACTCCTTTTCAATGAAAAGCGAGGCGGTGTAGTGATTGGCTATAACCGGTATAGCTTTGAAGATGAGAGCGGTGATGACCTGGAGTACGATAGCTTGCAGATTGGCTTGGAAGGCTATTTCTACTAAGAGTAAATAAAGAAAAACCGCAGCCTTAGCTGCGGTTTTTTAGGCCCATGTTTAAGCTGAATGCGTTTGTGTTAAGCCCTTTTCTCGAATAATAAATCCCACACCCCATGGCCCAATTTTTCGCCGCGGCGTTCAAACTTGGTTTCCGGGCGCCAGCTGGGTCGGGGAGAAAATGCGCTTGGGCCTGCCAAGTTGCTAAACCCTGCGGCAGCATCCATCACTTCGATCATGTGCTCTGCATAATTTTCCCAGTCCGTGGCCATGTGCAGAATGCCTCCTGGCTGAAGTTTGCGCTGCACCAAAGCCACCCAAGCGGGCTGAACGATTCGGCGCTTGTGGTGCTTTTTTTTGTGCCAAGGATCGGGGAAATACAGTTGAACCCGCGCCAAGCTGTTGTCGGGGATGCACAGCTCAAGAATCTCTACCGCATCGTCACAGTAGCTGCGCAGGTTGCTTAGGCCCTGTTGCTCAATCTCCATGAGCAGGGCGCCTACGCCGGGGCGATGCACTTCAATACCGATAAAGTCCTTATCGGGATCGGCGGCAGCCATTTGCGTCAGCGATTGGCCCATGCCGTATCCGATTTCGAGAACCCGGGGGGCGTCGCGACCGAAAACGCTTTCGGGGTTGAGCAGGCCTTGGTCGCGTTCCAGCCCAAAGCGGGGCCACAGGGTGTCCAGAGCATTGCGTTGTCCGGCGGTCAGGCGGCCTTCGCGCAGCACAAAGCTGCGCACTTTACGCATGACTTTCCCCGTTTCCGGATCTTTATCGTGGTTGATGAAATCGAGCATGGTGCCGAGCTACCGTATGAGAAGCGAAAGTGATCAAGGGCGGATTATAACCCTCCATTGAAAAAAAGGGCGACAGAGGGGCTACAGGGTGTAGCCTTCACGCGTTCTTGATCGGTGATCAGTAAAGATAACGCTATATTGTCAGTGCAGCCCTACCCTGAAGTGCATAACCATCAATGGTTCAACACTTCCCCCTTGGCGCCAACTCCCCCCAGAGTGGCGCCGTTTTTTTGCCTATAGAAAAGGCTCAGCGGCTGAGGCCATCCAGTGGCGAGGAGGCAGAGGCGTAGGCTTTGCGAGGCATGCGCCCGGCCAGAAAAGCTTCGCGGCCAGCTTCAATGGCTTTCTTCATGGCGGAGGCCATCAGGACCGGCTTTTGTGCATGGGCCACGGCAGAGTTGAGTAGCACGCCATCGCAACCCATTTCCATGGCCAGCGCCGCATCGGAAGCGGTGCCGACACCGGCATCGACAATGATGGGCACGTTGGCTTCTTCCATGATGAGCCTGATGTTGTGAGGGTTAAGGATGCCCAGCCCGGAGCCGATTAATGAGCCCAGCGGCATGACTGCCACACACCCCATATCTTCCAGCTCTTTCGCCACGATGGGGTCGTCGTTGGTGTAGACCATGACGTTGAAGCCGTCGTCGATCAGTTCGCGGGCGGCGTGCAAGGTATGGGAGATGTTGGGGTATAGGGTTTTTTGGTCGCCGAGCACCTCTAATTTCACCAAGTCGTGACCATCCAGCAGTTCCCGAGCCAGCTTGCAGCAACGCACTGCCTCCTCGGCGGAGAAGCAGCCGGCGGTATTAGGCAGAATGGTGTATTTGTCGGGGTTGACGAAATCGAGCAGATTGGGTTCGTCTGCGTTCTGGCCAATATTGGTGCGACGAATGGCGACGGTAACAATTTCCGCACCGCTGACTTCGATGGATTCACGGGTTTCGTCAAAATCCTTGTACTTGCCGGTGCCGATCAGCAGGCGGGAGGAGTAGGTTTTTCCGGCAATGGTAAGCAGATCGGACATGGGGACCTCTTGGGGTATTGGTGTCTTCTATCAGGTTTTTCCGGCAGCCCTGGAGCCTGCACAGGCACTCAAAGGGCCGCCTGGACTGATTGGCTAAGTGATGCCTGCAGCGCAAATATTCTGTGGGGTTATCCGCCGCCGATGGCGTGGACGATTTCCACCACGTCACCCTCGCTCAGGACGAAACCGCTGTGCTGGCTTTTAGGGATGATTTCCCGGTTCACTTCCACGGCCAGTCGGCGGCCAGCCAATTCCAGTTGGTTCACCAAATCAGCAATGGAATTGCCATTTAGTGTGAGGGTATCGCCATTTACTGTGAGCTTCATGATCTTTATCAAACGTGTTTGAAAAGGGACCAGGCGAGCATTAGCCAGCCAATGATTAAGGCCGTGCCGCCTAATGGGGTAATGGCGCCAAGCCATTGTTGTCCGCTTAGCACCAGCGCATACAGGCTACCACTGAATACCAGCATACCGGCAAATAGCACCCAACCGGCGGTGACCATGCTGGGTGCACCAAATGCCTTGACGAGCAGGCCGGTCAATAGCAAGGCCAGGGCATGATAAAAATGGTATTCGCTGGCGGTAGCCCAAGTGGCCAGCATGGAATCGTCCACGCGGGATTTCAGCCCATGGGCCCCGAAGGCGCCGAGCATGACGGCAAGGGCGCTGTTGAGCGCGCCAAGGACAAGCAGAGTTTTCATTCGGCGCTCCACAGTGGTTGCCGGGGACATTGTCGCGCAATGCCTTTGCCCTCCATCGACTGGACGGTGCAGGGCCCTGCAAAAAAGCCCCTCGCGAGGGGCTTTCCGTATTGCGTGTTGGGTGCCGCCCCTCGTATTACGCTGCGATGGCGTTACGCAGCTTTTTAATGGCGTTGTTTTCCAGCTGACGAATCCGCTCGGCGGAAACACTGTACTCATTGGCCAGCTCTTGCAACGTGGATTTCTGGTCGGCCAGCCAGCGGCGCTCCAGAATGTCGCGGCTACGTTCATCCAGCGCCATTAGAGCCGAGCTCAACTGGCGGCTCTCCCGTTGTTGTTGATCCTGTTCGGCGAGCAAGTCGGCAGGGTCGCTGTTATCGCTGTGCAGATAAGCAGCGGGAGACACCACGGTGCTGTCATCATCATCATTGGTGGGGCCGTCGAAACTGGCATCGTAAGCGCCCAAACGCCCTTCCATTTCTTTGACCTGTGCGGCAGTAACGCCCAAATCATCGGCCACGCGCTGGGCTTCTTCCAGCGTCAGGCGGCCCAGGCGTTTTTTCTGGCCGCGCAGGTTAAAGAACAACTTGCGCTGAGCCTTGGTGGTCGCCACTTTCACGATGCGCCAGTTCTTGATCACGTATTCGTGAATTTCTGCTTTGATCCAATGCACGGCAAAGCTCACCAAGCGTACGCCCTTGGTGGGGTCAAAGCGTTTTACAGCTTTCATCAGGCCTACGTTGCCTTCCTGGACCAAGTCACCCAGTGGCAGGCCATAACCGGTGTAGCTACGGGCAATGTGTGCCACAAAGCGCAGGTGAGACAGAACCAGGCTACGCGCGGCATCAAGGTCCTGATCGTAATACAGGCGTTCGCCCAGGCGTTGCTCTTCGTCTGCGCTGAGTACCGGCACGGCGTTAACGGCTCGCATGTAGGCGTCCAAGTCATGACCCGGTACGGCTAGTGTGAGCGCCTGTGCTTGAGTAGTTGGGTTGGTCATGCGCATTGTCTCCTTGTGAAGACTCTCTATGTATCAATCGAAGGCTGATATTAGCACTCGAATTAGTAGAGTGCTAATAGACAAAAAAGTTCCTTTTCATCGAGATTGTCGATGGATTCCAGCATAGAAACAAAGTGTGAATTACTGGTGAACATGGGGGTTAGAGGGGGAAGTGGTTGAGAGGTTCCTTGGATGGCGCTTTCGCATTGTGTGTTCCTTTGGGGCATCCGATCTATGTAGCTTGCTCGTGGGGCAGCTCAAGCTGCAACAGCAGGGGTGATGCGACCAACGGATGTGTGGTTGGCTCTGCGCTCAGGACGTTGGGCGCTGGCACAGCCTGTGGGGTATATCGGGTCTGGGCTGCGCCTTCTTGCCGCTTGAAGCTTGTTGTTACTACTCAGAAGTTAGGTTCGATATCGCCCAAATGGCGGCCCACTGCGAGCCAGGCGCCGAGAAGGCCTAAGGCGCCACTAAACAGGGGGAGAGTGATCAGGCTGGATAAGGCCATAGAGGTTAGTGATTGCTCGCTACTGTATAGGGAGAGCAGTTCGTCGATAGGGCCGCCGAGCCACCACATGGCGCTCTGTACCAGGATGACTGACGCCAGGCCGCCGGCAAAGCCGAAGCAGAAGCCGGTGTAGAGGAAGGGGCGGCGAACGAAGCCGTCGGTGCCGCCGACAATCTTCACCACCACGATTTCTTCCCGCCGGCTTTCAATGGCCAGGCGGATGGTGTTCACCATGACCAGCACCACCGCGGCGGCCAGCGCTAGGGTGAGGGCGGAAATCAGCCGCTCGACCAGTTCGATCAGGGCGTGCAGGCGGCGCACCCATTCCACGTCCAATTGCACCAGGTCCACGTTGTCGGCTTCGCCCAGGCGGTTTTCCAAAGCGCGTAGGGTGACCGGGTCGGTGCTGTCCGGGAAGACCACAATCAATGGCGGCAAAGGGTTGTCCGGCAGCGCCTCCAGCACATCGCCGAAGCCGGATAGGGCCTTGAACTCTGCCAACGCCTGAGCCCGAGTAATTACTTCGGTGCGTGTGATGTGCCCAGTGCCTTGCCATTCGTTGGCGAGTTCTCGCTGGCGAGCCTCACTGGTGTCCATGTCGAGAAAGACAGACAGGTGGGCGTTGCCATCCCAGCCGCGAGTGATGGCGCGGGCGTTATCGAGCAGTACCGCCAGGCCGGCGGGTAAGGCCAGAGCGATGGCGATGACTAGAATGGTCATGGCGCTGCTGGCCCGGGCCGCGTTGAGGCGTTGTAAGGCGTCGCGCAAGGAATCCTGATGGTGTTGGCGCCAGCTGGTGAAGCGATCCTTTAATGAGGTTTGGGCGCTATGGGCGCCGGCTACCCGGCGCGGCCGTTCCGCTTTGTTGCGGCGGGGCTTAACCGGCGTGGCATTGCGGTTTGCCCTGTTGGTTTTGCCCCGGTTTGAATTGCTAGGCGCCATGGGCCGCTCCAGGTTCGTCACCGTCGTGGATCAGGCGACCCTCCCGCAGGGTCAGTAAGCGGTGGTTATAGCGGGCGATCAGACTCAGGTCGTGGGTGGCGATCAGCACGGCCACGCCGACCCGAGCGAAGTCTTTGAACAGGTCCATGATTTCTTCAGAGAGGGCGGGATCCAGGTTGCCGGTAGGTTCATCGGCAAGCAGCAGTGGGGGTTTGTTCACCACCGCCCGGGCGATACCCACGCGCTGTTGTTCGCCGCCGGAAAGCATGATTGGATTGAGTTTTTCTTTGTCCAACAGGCCCACCTTGTCCAGCGCGGCGCGCACCCGTTTGCCGATGTCGGCGCGGGCATAACCTGCAATCACCAGTGGCAGGGCCACGTTATCGAATACGCTACGGTCAAACAGCAGCTGGTGATTTTGATGAACCATGCCAATTTTGCGGCGCAGCAAGGGAATTTGTCGATTGCTGAAGCCGTTTAGGTTCTGGTTATCGATCAATACCTGCCCTTGGGTTGGGCGCTCGATCATCATGATCAGTTTTAACAGGGTGGACTTGCCCGCCCCGGAATGACCGGTGAGAAATGTTAGTTGCCCGGCGGGGAGGGTGAAATCGACCTTGCTGAGGGCATCTTTCCCGTTCGGGTAGCGTTTGCTGACCCGGTCAAACTGAATCATTGAAGTCCTTAAGCAGCTGCAAGCCCCAAGCTTCAAGTGCCGCTTGAGTCTGATTTTAACTCGTTACATCTTCAAATAATGCCTGAACGAACTCTTCCGCGTGGAAGGGGCGCAGGTCTTCCAGTTGTTCCCCAACGCCGATAAACCGAATCGGCAAGCCTGTGCGTTTGGCCAAGGCAAACAGGATACCGCCTTTGGCGGTGCCGTCGAGCTTGGTGAGTGCCAACCCGGTCACGCCCGCAGCATCGCGGAACTGTTCAGCCTGGTTGATGGCATTTTGTCCGGTGCCCGCATCCAGCACCAGCAATACCTCGTGGGGTGCGTCCGGGATCAGCTTCTTCATTACCCGGGTGACTTTGGTGAGTTCGTCCATCAGGTTGCCACGGGTGTGCAAGCGCCCGGCGGTATCGGCGATCAGGATGTCGGCGCCGCGGGACTGTGCCGCCTGGACCGCGTCATACACCACCGAGGCAGAATCGGCACCGGTGTGTTGGGCCACCACGGGAATGTCGTTGCGCTCGCCCCATACTTGCAGTTGCTCTACGGCGGCGGCCCGGAAGGTATCGCCAGCGGCCAGCATCACGCTCTTGCCTTCGGCTTTGAAGCGGCAGGCCAGTTTGCCGATGGTGGTGGTCTTGCCGACCCCGTTCACGCCGACCATCAGGATTACGTAGGGCTTTTTGCTGCTGTCGATCTGCATGGGCTGGTCCACCGGGACCAGCAACTTGCGCAGTTCATTTTGCAGGGATTCGTAGAGTGCGTCGGCGTCCACCAGCTCTTCGCGGCTCACCTGGTCGGTGAGGGCCTGGACGATTACATCGGTGGCTTCCACGCCTACATCCGCCACCAGCAGCTGGGTTTCGATTTCTTCAAAGATTTCGTCGTCGATCTCCTTGGCGCCCACCAGCAAGTCCGCCAGGCCTTTGCCCAGCCCCTTGCGGGTCTTGCTCATGCCCTGCTTCATGCGGGTCCAGAAGTTGCCCTCGTCGTCGTTTACCTCGGGGCTGGCTTCGTCGGCAGGGGCTGCTGCTGTGGCAGCAGGTGTCGGCTCAGGTGTGGCTGCTGCTGGCGGAGAGGCTGACTTAGCAGGCTCGGGGGCAGGGTCTGCTTCAGGTTCGGCAGGTGCTGCGGGCAGCTCGTCGGCGTCCACGCCGGTAAACATGCGCTTCCAGAAACCGGTTTTCTTTTCTTCCGGCTTTTCGCTTGGCTGTGGCCGCTTGTCGTCGTCGCGGGAAACTTCGTCGCTCATGATTAGTCGTATCCAATCAAGAAGGGTGGCCCTTCTTTTGCAATGAGGCTGCAAGAGCAAGGCGATAACCCGGTATGCTATGCCGGAGAAAAAAGGGACCTGCTTGCAGAGTTGCCGTTCGCGGTGCGAACGCGCCGCTATCCTACCATTATGGGGAGAGGGGAGCAGCTTCGGGTTTGTGGTCCCCAAAATAGAGGTATTTCATGAAAAGACTGATAACGGTACTGGCGCTGGGCCTGTGGTCGCTGACTGTACAGGCGGCGCTGCCGACCCATGCCTTTACACTGGATAACGGCCTGAAAGTGCTGGTGCGCGAAGATCATCGGGCGCCAGTAGTCACGGTGATGATGTGGTACAAGGCGGGCAGTATCGACGAAGCTCCCTACGAAACCGGCTTGGCTCATGTGTTGGAACATATGATGTTTAAGGGCACCGAGAGACTCGGCCCTGGTGATTTTTCCAAGTTGGTCTCCCGCTATGGTGGTAGCGATAACGCCTTTACCAGCTACGACTACACTGCCTACTTTCAGCAATACGAGGTGTCGCGCCTGCCTCTGGCGCTGGAGTTGGAGGCCGAGCGGCTGGGGCACTTGGACATTGATGATGAAGAGTTTGCCCGTGAGCTGAAGGTGGTGATGGAAGAGCGGCGCATGCGAACCGACGATAACCCGAATGCGTTGGCCTGGGAGAAATTTCAGGCGGTGGCCCGCCCGGGTACCGGTTATGCCCACCCGATTATTGGTTGGCGTTCCTTGTTGTCCCAGTTACAGCCGGAGCAAGCCCGCAGCTGGTATCAACGATTTTATGTGCCGGGTAACGCTACATTGGTGATCGCCGGGGATGTAACCCGTGATCAGGTTGAGCCGCTGGTGGAAAAATTCTTTGCCGATCTGCCTGCCGGGCAGACGCCGCCGCGGCCCAAGCAAACGGTGAACCCGCCAGCAGGCGAACGTCGGCTGGCGCTGAATTTGCCGGTAAAAGTGCCCTCGCTATACATGATGTACAACGTGCCCTCACTGGTAACGCTGGAAGACAAAAAAGACTTCTATGCCCTGACCATGCTGGCTGGGGTGCTGGATGGCGGCATGAGCGCGCGAATCGAAACGGATCTGGTCCGCGGTCAGCGGCTGGTGGCCGGTGCTGGCGCCAGCTATAGCGGCATTCAGCGAGGCGATGGGACGTTCACACTGACGGCGGCACCGAACCCGGAGGTGACGTTGGCTGACGTGGAGAACGCGCTGCTGGCACAGATCGAAACCCTGCAGACTACCTTGCCCACTGACGCGGAAATGGCGCGGGTGCGGGCCGGGGTGCTGGCGGGCCAGGTGTATGAGAAAGACTCGGTGATGGGCCAGGCCATGGAGCTGGGCATGCTCAGTACCCTAGGGTTGGATATAGACCTGTCCACCCGTTTTGCCAAGCACCTGGAGGCGGTGACCGCTGAAGATGTACAGCGAGTGGCACAGCAATGGCTGGTGCCGGATCGCCTGACCGTGGGTATGGTGAAACCGACAGCGCCTACCTCTGATGAACCGAAAGCGGAGCCGCAACCATGAAGATGAATACTTTCCGGCTGGCCTTCCTGCTTGGCCTGAACGTGGTGCTGAGTGCCTGCGCCGGCACTTTTTCTGGTTCTTTCCCCGGCACCGCAGCACAGATCGCAGAAACTGACCCGCAGGCACCGGCGCTGGATATCCAGTCTTGGCAAACCGAACAGGGAGCCAAGGTGTTATTTGTGGGCAGCGATGCATTACCCATGCTGGATATTCGTTTGGTCAGTGATGCGGGTTCTGCCCGCGATGGCGGGCACCCGGGGCTGGCCTCGTTGACTAGCGCCTTGCTGGGTGAAGGGGCGAACGGGTTAAGCGTGGATGACATTGCTCGCGGATTTGAAGATCAGGGCGCCAGCTTTTCCTCTTCCAGTTACCGGGACATGGGGGTGATCAGCCTGCGTACATTGTCCGACCCCGAGTATCGCGAACCGGTACTGGCGCTGTTCCAGCAAGTGATTGCCAGCCCCACTTTCGAGCAGGATACGCTGGCACGCATTCGTACCCAAATGATGCAGGGCTTGCGCATGGAAACCCAGGTGCCGGGCCCGCAGGTGAATAAAGCATTTCAGTCCACCGTATTCGTCGGCCACCCCTATGGGCAGCCCAGTGATGGCACCTTGGACAGTTTGCCGGCGATCACTCGTGACCAGCTGCAGGATTTCTACCAGAGCTACTACGCGGCGGGTAACACCGTGATTGCTATGGTGGGGGATTTGGATCGCGCCCATGCGAAAGCCATTGCCGCAGAGATTAGCGCAGCCCTGCCGCAAGGCGAGGAGGCACCGGCATTGGCGCGGGCTCAGCCGTTGACTAAGCGTCAGCGCGAACACATTACCTTCCCTTCTGCCCAGACTCATATCTTGCTGGGTAATCAGGCCACCTGGCGTGGCAACCCGGATCATGTGGCCTTGTATGTGGGTAACCAGATTCTCGGTGGTGGCGGCTTTGCCTCTATTCTCACTGACGAAGTGCGGCAGAAGCGGGGCTACGTTTATGGGATCAGCAGTTTTTTCAGCCCCATGGCGGCCGGAGGCCCGTTTCAGGTAAGCCTGCAGACGGGCAATGACAATGCCGACGCCGCCTTGACCCTAACTCTGGATCTGATCGACCAGTTTGTGCAAGACGGCCCCACCGATGAGCAGCTGGAGGAAATCCGCGCTAGCATTCTTGGCAGCTTTGCTTTGGGTACCGCCGACAATAGCGACATTATCGGTCAGCTGGGGGCTATTGGCTTCTACGACCTGCCGCTGGATTATCTGCAATGGTTCAACCAGCAGGTGCGCACGGTGACCGCAGAAGACATCCGCGCCGCGTTCCAGCGCAATCTGACACCGGAGAATCTGGCCATCGTCAGCATTGGCCCTGAGGCACCAGAGGTTATGCCGGTGGCAACGGACGCGGACAATAAGGCCAATGAGGAGCCCGCTGACCGTGCCCCGTAAGCATTCAGGTAAGCGCCCTGCTGCCAGCGTTCAGGGCCAGAAAGGGCAGGTAAGAATTATTGGCGGCGAAAGGCGCGGCCATCGTCTGCATTTTGTGGACCATGGCGGCGATTTGCGTCCGTCCTCGGATCGTATGCGCGAAACCCTGTTTAACTGGCTGCAATTTGAAATATCGGGGCTGCGCGTGCTGGATCTGTTTGCCGGCTCCGGAGCGCTGGGCGCGGAAGCCTTGAGCCGGGGCGCCCGCGAGGCTGTGTTGGTGGAGAAGCAGCGTGAGCGTAGCGCAGACCTGAGTCGCCAGTTAACGCCGCTGTTCGAGGGGCGTATTGCCGTGCAGTGTGCAGACGCGTTGAGTTGGCTGCCTACGCAACGGCAGCCCTTCGACTTGGTTTTTATCGATCCGCCCTATGATTTGGGCCTAGTGTCGCCGGCCAGTGAGGCCTTGGAAGCCCAAGGGTTGCTGACAGACGGGGCGATTATCTATGTGGAAAGCCGCCGGAAGGGAGAGGCGCCGGCAGTCCCGGCCAACTGGCAATTGTCGAAAGAGAAAAGCAGCGGCGATATCCACGCGCGGTTGTATCGGCGGCAAAGCGAACCGGGTTGAGCCAGGCTAGTGTTACGTGCGAGGCATCCGGCATTTGGTTTGTGTGCTGCAAAAATGGCACAACCTGCACTAGCCTGCCCGTTGTGGCTGCCGAATACTGGGTCCATGAGCAATGAGGACATCGCCATGAATGCCAATACAGTCTCTGTCGCGACGTCGGTAACGCGTCAGCCACAGAAAAAGCCGAATAAAAGCGACATTCAGCCCCGCAAGATGGATTTTGAATTTGATCCGTCCATGCCCCGGTACTGGTTCGATAATGATCAATTCAAAACTATGCTGCTGACGGCGTTGTCGTGCACGTTTCCCGAGGGCGAACGTTTCTTTGTTCGTTCTGTTCGTCATTTTCAGAAAAAAATCACTGATCCTTTGCTCCGTGAGCAAGTGAAAGGCTTCATCGGTCAGGAGGCGCATCACGGCAACGAGCACGATGCCTTCAATGCGTTTATGGAATCGAAGGGCGTACCTACCAGCAAAGTGGACGCCTTTGTAAGGGACGGCCTAAAGTTCATGGTCAAATGGTTGTCACCGGAACGGCAACTGGCGAAGACCTGTGCGCTGGAACATTTCACCGCAATGCTGGCGGAAATGATTCTGGAGCATCCAGAAATTATCGAAGGCATGGACGAGCGGATGGTGCCGCTGTGGCTGTGGCATGCGGTGGAAGAAAGCGAGCATAAATCGGTCGCGTTCGATGTGTATCAGGACCAGGTGGGCAGCTATTGGATGCGCACCTCGGAGATGGCGCTTACCACGGTAGAGTTTATCGGTTTTACTATTTTCCACTACAACCAGCTGCGCGCCGGAATGGATGACTCCACTGACTGGAAGTCCGTGGGCCAGGGAATGAACTGGTTGCTAGGAAAGCCCGGCTGGCTGCGCAAGCTGGGCAAATCCTATCTGTCGTACTACAAACGCGACTTCCACCCTTCCAGACGTGACAGTGGCTACCTGCGCCAGCAGGGCCTGGAAAAATTGTCGCGGTTGATGGAGCGCCCGCAATTGCTGTCTTGATTTTTTAGGGTGAATTAGCGTGAAAAGCACCCACTATGTCTAAGTTGGCCGGGCTGTGATCCCGGTCAGTTTTATGGCATTAATTCCATCGGTTTTTTTAGTAACAGGGTATATTCGAGGGAGTCTATTCCGGCAGGGAGAGCTCGATGACACCCCCCTCTTCTCCACCGTCCGCTTCTGATTCCCCTGATGGCAAGAGCCATCAGTGGCGGCGCATATTACAAGTGCCTGTGCTGGCATTTCCGTTTCGATTATTTTTTCTTTCCGCCGCTTTTGGGGCGGCGTTATTGGTGCCGTTATGGATGTTTCTACTCACTCAGGGAGGCGTGGATAGCCTGGCCTTGGCGCCGCTACATTGGCATCAACACGAAATGCTGGGGGGATTCCTTAACGCCGCCATCGCCGGGTTTTTACTAACCGCAGTCTGTAACTGGACCGGTGCGCCTCCGGTGGACGGCGGGGCATTACTGGCTTTGTGGCTGCTGTGGTTGGCTGGGCGATTGGCGATGATGTTTGGCGGTTTCTGGCCAATTCTCGCCAGCGTTGTCGACTTGTCTTTCCTGCCATTGCTGGCTTGGCTGGCAGGTACCCGTATCTGGCATGCCCGTCAGTACCGGCAGTTGATTCTGATGGGTGTTCTGGCGGCATGCTGGGTGTTGGATCTGTTGTTTCATCTGTCTGGTTCGCCGCGCTATTTGCAGGCGCTGGTGGTGCTGGCAGCGGTGTTGATATTGATTATCGGTGGGCGGATTACGCCGGCGTTTACGCGTAATTGGTTGCAGGCCCGCGGCCAGGACAGTTCTCAGGTGCGTACCCCTTCCTGGGCTACGTCGGTGGGTTTGGTATTGGCGCTGGCGGTGGCGGTGCTGGTGGCGCTCAACATACAAGGCGCGCTACTGGCGGTGCTGGCACTGGCGGCCGCTGCCATGGTGCTGCTGCGTTTGTTGGGCTGGGCATCCTGGCAGATACGTGATGAACCCCTGCTGTGGATTCTGCACCTGGGGCATCTGTGGGTGGTGCTGGGATTTGTGCTACTGGCGCTGGCGCAATGGTATTGGGTGGCGCCGACAGCATGGCTGCATGCCCTTGGCGCCGGAGCCATGGGTACTACCATCATGGGGGTGATGACGCGTGTAGCCATGGGGCATACCGGGCGTACCATGGCGTTGCCTTCCGGCGGTATTGTGCTGTATGCATTGGTGTTGGCGGCGGGGGTATTGCGAGTGCTGACGGCGCTAGGGTGGCTGCCCTGGGGGCTCGGGGTAGGGTGGTCCACAGGCTTATGGAGCCTGGCTTTTGCTGGTTTCCTGCTGCTCTATGGACAAGTGCTCACGCGCTCGCGTGTAGATGGCAAGCCGGGGTGATAGGGTGGAGGTGAATGATAGAGTAGGTACAGCGGTAAGAGAGGAAAAATATGCACTGGCTGAAGCGATGGCTTACTCCCTGGCGTCAACGGTCAGGGGCTGAGCAAAAAAACACGGCGCCAGAGGCGGCCAGCAATCCGGTGCCGACGTTAGGCGAACACCACGCCGCCCATGGCAGTGATGAAGACCCACAGCCTTTGCATCGGGGGCGACGTCGTTTAAAAGAAACCTACACCAGCCACTGGGATCTGGACTACATGCCCCGCGAGGAGCTGGAAGAGGTGCTGTCCGAGGAGGCAGAAAAACCCGCCAGCGAGAAGAGCCAAAAGCACAAGGCATAAGGTCTCGACGATTACTCCGGCCGAGCCACCTGCATTTCTGTAAAGCGTTTGGATACCCGCACCACGATGTCGCTCTGAAACGCCTTCTCGTAATGCACATCCAGCACATACGCTTTGGCGCGTAGACGAATCGCCAACCGGTAGCCCACCTCAATTTCTTCAATGGCAAAAGTGACCGGCTTTTTCAGGTAGGCGTAGCGGCTGGTGACGATAATTTCTTCCACGATGGCTTTGGCTTGTTCGATATCGGCATTCAGGGCCACATGGAAATCGGTGACCACCATCATGTCCAGTTCGCCGGCATTGCCGGAGGCCACCACATCGGTAATAAACCGCGAATTAGGGATAGTGACCAGATTATCGTCCAGAGTTTGCAGGCGCACGGTGCGCAGGCCAATGGAAACGATTTCTCCGTACACGTTAGCGAAGCTGACCCGGTCACCCACCCGGAAAGGGCGATCGAATAACAACAGCAAGCCGGCTACGAGTGAGGCGGCAATGTCTTTCAGGGCAAAGCCCAGGGCCACCGCGATGGACCCGCCGGCGGCGAGCATGAATTCTTTCGGGGGTTGCAGCACGCCGATGACCAGCGCGATGGTGCCTACGGTGTAGAGCACAAAGCCGACCAGAGTGGTGATCTGCAAAATCAGGAAGCGCCGGGTGGGCATTTTCTCGGTGATTTTAAGGCTTGCTTTACTGATGCCCCAGTTCAAGGCCCACAGCAGCAGGCCACCAATAAACAGCAGCATCAATGCGTAGACGTTAAACAGCTCCACCACGACGGTCAGGTCGTTGACGATATTTCCATCATTCATTGAGCAGGTTCTTCCGTGTTAGGTAGCTGATTACCTGCTGGTACCATAGGGGCACCAACCGGTAGCGGCCATCATTGCTCTTGTGCAGAAAGCCCGCATCGAAACCGCCTTTCAGCGCATAGCGCACCACATTTTCTGGCAGGTGTGTAACCGCACTGATTTCGTGGCTGGTCAGATTTTCGTGGGTGGCAATGGCGGCATAAACAAACAGGGAGTTGTCACCCATTCCATCGAGAATACTGGCCGAGGGGGCGTTGGGCAGCCCCACGGTCACTTGTCGGCCTTTGACTTTCACTGAAGTCAGGAACAGCCGTAATGCCACCATGGGATTGCCGCGACTGGCATCCCAGAGCAGGCTAAAATATCGTTGCTCCGCGTTGCGCAGATTGCCCGCTTCTGGCCCTCGGGAGGACAACAACACTTCGTCGTAACGTAGCTGGAAACCACTCAGATGATTACGACTGAGAATCAGCGAACGGATATCGGTTTGCCCCCAGCGCTTTACCCGAATGACATTACGGAACTGGTATTCCCGACCAAACACGTTGCATAGGTAGGCCCAGCTTTGGTTGTTGATCAGTAACAACCAGAACACATTGTCCACCCGAGCGTTGACCAGATTGAGCACTGTGCGCCAGCCTTCCAGGCCGCCCAGTTGGGCAAGGAAGAAATTTTGCGCTTCGTCTAGCACCACCAGGGTGGGCTGCCGGTGTTCATCGTCCTTGACCAGCGCGGCCGGGCCGTCGTTGACCAGGTCGGTGCCCAGTGCATCGCCAATCAGCTGGTGAATGGCTTCCGGGGTACAGGTCTTGGCGGGTACTTTCAGGTGCAAGATATCCAGGGATTCACAGCTTTTCTCCAATACCTTGTCGAGTTTGCCAAGGGAGACACTTTTGCCGCAGCCTTTTTCACCGGAAACCACCAAGGCGTTTTCATCGGTTTTATCTTCGTGCCAGCGCTGGATGCTTTTTTCTATGGCGGCTACTAAACCGGTGTCGATGAACGGGGGTTTGGTCGCATCGTCGGGCAAGGCGGGGGCAAACCAGCGTTCGTAGGATTGGGCCACCGGTTCTTCACTATTGTCACCGTCGTCTTGGTCGGTGGCTACATTGGCGCGGAAACGGAACCAGCGGGCCTTAAGTCGTATGTACCAGTCAAAGTCAACCAGTATCCGGTCCACAAAACCCACCAGGAAGCTCACCAACGCGATGGGTAGCATTAATGGAGCAAACAGCCAGAACAGTTTGGGGCTCAACAAACGGGCGATTAGTGGATCTATCTGAGAAGGCATAAGCGTTTGCAGACAGGCCAGATAGTCCTGGTGGCGGAATGCCAGAAGACGGCTAAGCCCGGCGTAGATAGCGACCAGTAGAGCCCCGAAAAACAGGTAATACATCAGCGAAGGGCCGAGGCTTTCCCAGATAATGATGACCGGGACCCAAGGGACAATGATCCAGCGTGCCAGGTGATGGGCATGTTGTGTCGCTTGTCGGGTCTGTTCGCTGCCCAGGTAGGCATTGGCGCTTTGTGCCACACGCAACACCAGCCATTCACCAATCAAGCAGAGCAGACCGTAGATGACATAAAGCTGGGCCAGCGGCAGTAACCACAGCAAAATTTTGCTGGAAGGGGTGTCCAGCAATAAACCAAGATAGTCGAGCACCAGCCAGATCAGAATCCAGGGCAGAATCGGCGCCACGCCACTGATCAGGCGGCTGGCATTGAGTAGCCAGCGGCGCTCACCACTAAGCTGCACCACCCGGTCGTGCAGCGTCAGCGCCCAGCGGCGGGTGCGCTGAGCCAGCTGGATTAGCAGCCAGAAGCCCACGGCGCCGAGAATTAAGGCGAGAATGTTCTGCAGCACTGGCATGTAGCCGCCATTGCGTAAGGGGCCGTTCAGGTCGTAGCGCACCAGCGAGAAGATGTCGCTTAGGCGCAAGGCAATCCGTTGGCTTTCCTGTTGCAATAGTCGTGGTGCCTGCCCCAATCCTCCCAGGTTATCGATCTGGGTCAGCAGTGGCCGGCTTTTCCAAAGCGCCGAGCGCAAAGTGCGTACATCCTGCTGGATATCCAATCGAGCCTTGAGCAAGGAGCGCCAATCGGCGGAGCGCACGCCGGTGGGCGGGATCAATACTGGTAGGCTCAACCAGAGCTCATTTAAGGTGTGCAGGGCACTATCGGGGCTGCTTTGCAGTTGCCCAAGTAGTGCCCACACTTGCTCAATATGTTGTTGTAGTCGCCGGCTAGCGGGTACCACCGAGGCGCTGGTCTTGGGGTTATCCGCCAATAGCTGCAATTGTTCATGTTGGGTTGCCAAATTAAGAAAGGCTTGCCGCTGGGTAAAGTCGATAGCAACGAACGGCTGCCTCAGTGTGTGGAGCGACTGTTCCAGGCTGTTGAGTTGCCGTGTCAGGGTGTCGATATCGTTTTGTTGATCGGGGCACTTGCTGTCGGTGATCGCCAGGGGCTGAGGCGGCGGCATGGGCAGCAGTGGTCGTTGGTTCAGGGGGCGGCCCAACAGGGCATTGAGCTGATTCGGGGCGGGAATCTCGCCATCAACAATGGCTTGCAGGGCTGCGCGATCTGCACGCAGCTGTTGGCGCTGCTGTTTGAGCTGCTCCAAAGTCAGCTCTGCTGCCTCGCAGGCAGCGTTTTCAGCGGCTTTGATCGGGGCCATAACCGACAGGGCCAATAGCCCGAAAACCAGCCAGATGCGGGGCGCTACCATTCGCTTTTCCTCTGCTCCATGTAGACCTGCGATCAGGCTTGGTGTTGTTCTGTGTTTTGAGCATTGTAGGAAGGCGAGGCCCAGCTTGTATAGCGATTGCCATAATTGATCGGTCTGGACGATTGCCAGAAGGGAGGCGACATGCAAGAGAAGGAGGCATGCGTCTTGATGGTAAAACCGCCAAGACGATTAAGCTCGGTACTGGGCTTATCGAGCTGGCGGTGCTCGCAGGCTTGTACCATTACCCCCCATATCAACCGGACATTGCGTGTCATGTTCGGCTCCTTGCCATCGGGGTATGCTCAGAGTCAAACCGTGCATACTGAATCTCTATCGATAACGACTGAAAACCGCATAACCCCAGTGGAGTGATCATGGATTATCAAGACATCAAGACCGAGCTGGCCGAAAATATTTTGACTATCACCCTCAACCGTCCTGACCGCCTTAATGCTTTTACCTTGCGTATGAAAGACGAAATGGTTGACGCGCTGGCGGAGGCCGACCGCAATGATGATATCCGGGCGGTTATCGTTACGGGGGCGGGTAAGGTTTTCTGTGCTGGCATGGAAATGGAGCCGGAAGGGGGCGGCCACCTGTTTGGCTATGATGACGCTGAGGGTATGGAGCCACCGTTAGAAACCATCCGCGATTCCGGCGGCGAACTGTCGCTGGCTATCTATAATTGTCGCAAGCCGGTGCTTGCCGCCATCAACGGCGCGGCGGTGGGGGTGGGCATCACAATGACCCTGCCCATGGATATTCGCCTGGTGGCGGCCAACAGCAAGATCGGCTTTGTCTTTACTCAGCGTGGTGTCACCCCTGAGGCCTGTTCTTCCTGGTTCCTGCCGCGGGTGGTGGGTATGCAGAAAGCGCTGGAATGGGTAATTAGCGGTGATATTTTCATGGCTGAAGAAGGTGAGAAAGCGGGGCTGTTCCACAGTGTGCATGATAAGAACGAGGTACTGGAGGTGGCTCGCTGCATTGCTCGAAAGCTGATTGCAAAAAGCTCTCCGGTGGCCGTGGCGTTGGCCAAGCAGATGTTATGGCGCAACCCGAACTTTTCCCACCCAGCCGAAGCCCACGTGGTGGAATCAAAAATGATTTATTGGTCCAATGAATTCTGGGACGGGAAAGACGGTTTTACCGCTTTTCTGGAAAAGCGCGCGCCGCGTTTTGATACTTCACTGGCGGATGTACCCAAACAATTTGATTTTTGGGAAGTACCTCCGATTAAATAAGGTGGTTTTTGGCCGCCGCTTGGCGGCCTTTTTGCGTGTGCGTCGTTCTGCGACGAAAATTATGAGGCAAAGAGTGATGAAAAAAGAAACCATTGCCATTCATGGGGGTTTTGGCGGTGACCCGCAGACCCATGCGGTTGCTGTACCCATGTACCAAACCACCAGCTATTACTTTGATGATACCCAGCATGGTGCCGATCTGTTTGACCTGAAAGTGCCGGGGAATATTTACAGCCGCATCATGAACCCGACGAATGCGGTGCTCGAAGAGCGCGTTGCGCAACTGGAAGGCGGCATTGCTGCCTTGGCAATGGCGTCGGGCATGGCGGCCATTACCGCGACGGTTCAGACACTGGCCAAAGCCGGTGACAATATAGTTTCAACCAGTCAGCTTTATGGCGGCACTTATAACTTGTTTGCGCATACCTTGCCGAACCAGGGTATTGAGGTGCGTATGGCGGATGGTCGCAATCCCCAGGCGATTGCCGATGCCATTGATGAAAAGACAAAAATGGTATTCTGTGAATCCATCGGTAACCCGGCGGGCAATGTGGTGGACATGGCGGTGCTGGCCAAAGCGGCCCATGACGCCGGTGTTCCGTTGGTCGTGGATAACACGGTGGCAACGCCTGCACTGTGTCGGCCCTTTGAGCATGGCGCCGATATCGTGGTGCACTCGCTGACCAAATACATGGGTGGGCATGGCACCACCATTGCCGGCGCTATCGTGGATTCCGGGAAATTCCCCTGGAAAGATAACCCGCGTTTCCCGCAATTCAACGAACCGGATCCCAGCTATCACGGCGTGGTGTACGTGGAGGCCATGGGCGAGGCGGCGTTTATTGGCCGTGCTCGGGTTGTCCCCCTGCGTAATATGGGGGCAGCGCTGTCTCCCATGAATGCGTTCCTGATTATGCAGGGCATTGAAACCTTGAGTCTGCGCATGGAGCGCCACTGCGAGAACGCCATGAAGGTCGCGGCATACTTGCGGGACCATGCCAAAGTGAGCTGGGTGAACTTTGCAGGGCTGGCAGCGGACAAGGATTATGCTCTGGCGCAGCAGTACATGGATGGCGGGGTGCCCTCATCCATCCTCAGCTTTGGCCTGGAAGGGGGGCGTGATGCGGGCGCGCGTTTTATTGATGCGTTGGGCTTGATCAAGCGGCTGGTGAATATTGGTGATGCCAAGTCTCTGGCGTGTCATCCGGCAACCACCACGCACCGGCAGTTAAATGATGAAGAGCTGAGCAAGGCCGGTGTCAGTGCGGATCTGGTGCGCTTGTCCATTGGTATCGAGCATGTTGACGATATCCTGGCAGATATCGAACAGGCACTGGCGGCAGTTTAGCCCTGGGCTCGAAACTGGGCCGGCGTCATGCCGGTCCAGCGTTTAAACGCTTTGGCAAAGGCGCTTTCATCGGAAAAGCCCAATTTGTCGGCGATATCGAAAAGTTTTAACCCTTCCTTCAGTGCCTGTTCGGCCATTCCCTGCAGTAATGCATCGCGCAGCAGTTTGAAACTGGTGCCTTCTTCGCGCAGTTTGCGAATTAGGTGACGGCCGCTCATGGCCAGCTGCTCGGCCACTTTCTCCTTTCCCCAACGGGGGTGCTGACGTAGTAGGTCGCACACGGTGGCGCTAAGTGATTGGCTGCCCAGTTGCTCCAGTAGCTGGTCTGCCAGGGTGCGCAGATGCTGGCAAAGCGCCGGATTGGCGTAGATAAGCGGCAGAGATAACGCGTCGGCAGGAATGCGCAGGCTGTTATGGGGCCTGTCGAATTCCACCGGTACGCCCAGCAGCTGCTGATAGCGAGCGGGATCGGTCAGTGCCGGATGAGAAAAGTGCATTCCGCTGGCTTCAAGCTGCTCGCCGGTGGACCAGCGCGTTAACTGTAGTAACGAGGCCAGCGCCGCTTCCACCCGCTCGGATTGGCGAGTGGTGTACTGGGGTTGGTAACGGATTTCACAAGTATCCCCTGCTACCGCATAGTCGAAAATGCCGCCTTCGCCAACAATGGGGTAATAGTCGATCAGCGAATCCAAGGCTTCCGCCACGGTGTCACAGCTCATCAGCACCATGCCGGCGGTATCCAGGTGCCCGACCTGAAGCGCCAGCCCGAATCGGATGCCGATGAGCGGATCGTCGGCCTGCTGGCAAAACGTTTCCCATATCTCTCCCTGCAATTCCAGACTTACCCGCTCCTGTTCGGCAAAGGCGTTTTTCAGCGGCGCAGGCAGGGCGAAGCCTTGCTGTTCTGCAGCTTGGCTGATTGCCTGGGTAAAACGCACCGTGACGGTGGGAGTATGCGACATGGGGTTGAATGACGTCCCGAATTAACCGTGACAAGGTCCTGAAATAGCCGTGTATCTATTGCTGGCCGGCTCTAGAGTGGCAAGCATACCAAACTCTGTACCCTGCTTCGCTTGTCGAGCACGGGTGACTGAATAAAAACATAATAAGACGCAATAGCCATGTACGCAGTGATAGGGGCAGGCCCCATGGGGCTGGCTACGGCCAGGAATTTGAAAAAATACGGTATCCCATTTGTGGGATTGGACTTGAATGTCGACGTGGGCGGACTGTGGGATATCGATAATCCACATAGCACTATGTATGAATCGGCGCATTTGATTTCCTCCAAGGAAATGACCGAATTCAAAGAATTTCCCATGGCGAATGACGCCGCTACCTACCCCCATCACAGTGAAATGAAGCGTTATTTTCAGCATTACGCTGCGTATTTCGAACTCTATGAGCACTATGAATTTTCTACCCAGGTGGTCAAGGTAGAGCGTAATGATGACAAATGGTTGGTCACCACTGAGGCGAACGGAGAAGAGCAATGTCGTCGTTTTTCCGGTGTATTGATCGCTAGCGGCACTCTGCATAAGCCTAACATGCTCAACCTGCCTGGCGCTTTTGATGGCGAGCGAATGCACTCCTGTGAATATCGTCATCCGTCCTGCTTCGATAACAAGCGAGTGCTGGTGGTGGGCTGTGGTAATTCGGCCTGTGATATCGCCGTGGACGCGGTGCACCGCGCAGCCAGTGTGGATATGTCCGTGCGCCGGGGTTATTACTTTCTGCCCAAGTTCATCGGCGGCAAGGCTACGGATTCCATCGGCGGCAAAATCAAATTACCCCGGACAATCAAGCAGGTGGTGGATGACCGCCTGATCCGCATGATCATCGGCAAACCCAGTGATTACGGTTTGCCCGATCCGGATTATAAATTGTACGAATCCCATCCAGTGATTAACTCGTTGGTGTTGCATTATATCGGCCACGGCGATATTACTCCGCGAAGAGATATCTCTGCGGTTTCAGGTAAAACGGTGGTCTTTGCCGATGGTCAGTCGCGGGATTATGACCTGATTCTCATGGGCACCGGTTACACGCTGGATTACCCCTTCATTGACCCGGCCTATCTCAATTGGGGTAACAGTGATGCGCCACAGCTGTATTTGAATGTGTTCAATCCTGAGCACCGCAACCTGTTCATGATGGGCATGGTGGAAGCCGCTGGCCTGGGTTGGGAAGGGCGTAATGAACAGGCGGAAATGGTGGCGCTGTATATTCGTGCCAGCCAGCAGGGCAATCCTGCCGCAAAACAGTTGGATGAAACAGTGCGCCAGAAGGCGGGAACAAGCTTGGATGGCGGCTACGCTTACCTGAAATTGGCGCGCATGGCATATTACGTCAACAAGGACAGCTATCGAAAGGCCGTTAACACTCATATTGCTGCATTGAAAAAGGGGCGGCGAGATGGAAGTGCATTTCGAAAGTGAAAACCTGTTAATCCTGAATGTCATCCTTGCTTTTATGATGTTCGGTGTTTCCCTCTCACTCACCGGCGATGATTTCCGGCGCGTCCTCAAACGTCCGGGTGCGCCCATCGTAGGGTTGCTCGCCCAGTTTGTATTGTTGCCAGCGGCAACGTGTCTGACCACCTGGTATTTCAATGTGGGGCCAGAGTTGGCGCTGGGCATGATCCTGGTCTCGTCCTGCCCGGGGGGCTCGTTTTCCAATATCATGACTTGGTTGGGGAGGGCCAATGTGGCTGTGTCGGTGAGCATGACGGCGGTTTCCAGCTTGGCCGCGATGATCATGACACCGTTCAACTTCTCGCTGTATGGCTGGTTGAATCCGAACACGCGCTCCATTCTCACCGATATTGAGCTCGGCAGCATGAATATCCTGATTCTGGTGGCGTTGGTGCTGGGGCTGCCGTTGGTGATGGGTGTGCTGGTGGGTAAAACATTCCCGGCGTTTGCAAAAAAAGCCGAGAAGCCCATGCGCTATATCACCCTGATGGTATTGTTGCTGTTCGTGGGGGTGGCGTTCGGTAATAACATGGACGCGTTTCTGGCCACCGCGAATCGCATTGTCGGGCTGGTGGTCCTGCAAAATCTTCTGGCCCTGGGGTTAGGTGCCATAGCAGCGGGTATTACCAGGCTGCCCCGAGGGGAGCGGCGCGCCATCACAATGGAGGTGGGGATTCAAAATTCCGGCCTTGCACTGGCAATCCTGTTTACCTTCTTCCCCAAGGCCAGCGAAATGATTTTGATCGCTGCATTCTGGGGTATTTGGCATCTGATTAGCGGTTTGCTGCTGGCCTACTGGTGGTCGCGCAGCCCGGCTGAGGAAGAGGCATGTCACGACGCATCCTGATTACCGGAGCCGCTGGCTATATTGGCAGCCAGTTGGCCCGGCAGCTTCATCAAAATCATTACGTGGTCGGTGTGGATATCCGCAAAGGCGAGAGCGCAGATTTTCCGTTCTACCAAATGGATATTCGTGACCCGAAAATTGAACACCTAATGAAGGAACATGGCATTCAACAGGTGGTTCATTTGGCGGCGGTGTTGGAAGACACCGGTGATCGCGAGCGCGATTTTGATATTGATGTGAACGGTACTCACAACGTTCTTAACGCCTGCGTGGCCAATGGTGTTGAGCAGTTGGTGGTTACCAGCTCCGGTGCGGCCTACGGTTACTATGCTGACAACCCCGCTTGGCTAGACGAGCAAGATGCTCTACGTGGCAATCCCGAGTTTCCCTATTCAGATCACAAGCGTCAGGTGGAAGAGTTATTGGCGGATTATCGGGAAAAGTTTCCTGATCTTAGGCAGTTGGTATTACGCCCATGTACGGTTCTGGGATCGGGAACTCGCAATTTAATTACTCGTTTGTTTGAGGGGAAATATTTGTTAGCGGTGGCTGGCTCTTCATCTCCGTTTGTTTTTGTCTGGGACCAGGACGTGATCGGTATAATTGAGCAGGGTGTCTGCCGCGATAGCGCCGGGTGTTTCAATCTGGCCGGCGATGGCGCCCTTTCGATTGATGAGCTTGGCGTTTTGCTGAGAAAACCGGTAGTTCATGTGCCTGCGTGGTTAATTCGCGGTGGGTTATGGGTGGGGAGTCGTTTAAATTTTACCGGCTATATGCCGGCTCAGGTAAATTTTCTACGTTATCGGCCGGTGCTTAGCAATCGCCGTTTAAAAGAAGAGTTTGGCTATATTCCTCGCAAGAACTCCGAGCAGGTTTTCCGCTTTTTCATGGCTGCCGCCCGTCAGCGGGGCCAGTTATGAAAACCGTATTGATTACCGGCGCCGCTTCCGGGTTGGGATGGTCTTTGTCACAGCAGGCATTTGCACTGGGTTACCGGGTTATCATGGTAGACATGGACGCTGACCTGCTGGTTTCGCGAACTGATGCGCTAACAAAAAAAGATCCTGCACGTGTGATGTTCCGGAGTTTGGATGTCACCGATAGTAATGCGGTACAGGCGCTAGTGCGTTGGGTGCATGGCGACGATATTTCATTGGATCTGTTGATTAATAACGCAGGCATCACTCACCGATCGTTGGCCGCAAAAACCCATATGGCAGTGTTTCGTAGAGTGATGGCGGTGGACTGGCAGGCGCCAGTGGAGCTGACCATCGGCTTTTTGCCGCTGCTGAAAAAAAGCCAAGGTGGAATTATCAATATTGGTTCCATGGCGGGTTGGATGCCGGTGCTTGGCCGTGCAGGGTACTGCAGCGCGAAAAGTGCGTTAGGGCAATTCTTTGAAGTGCTGCGTGGAGAGATGGCCCGCGATGGTGTGCATATATTGATGGTCTACCCTGGCTTTCTGGATACTCCGATCGACACTAATGCACTGGGCCACGATGGTCGCCCAGCCAGCCACAAACGTTCCATGGTGGGCGATATGCGTACTCCGGAATGGATGGCTCAGTTAGTTTTTTCCTCCTATGCGAAGAAAAAGAAGCGTTTGTTTCCGGATCGCTTTACCTGGTTTGCCAGTTTGCTTTGGCGGTTATGGCCGGACCTTTATCAGCGCATGATGCAGCGTAAATTTGCCAGCGAATTGAATCAGTAGGAATGTTGTGATGGAGTTCATGACCTTCCCTTGGTTGCTGCTGGGGGTTTTTATTTTTTTTGCCTTTACCACTGAAGCGATGAGTGGGTTTGGCAGCATTGTTATTGTGCTTTCTCTGGGCGCATTATTTTTGCCCATATCGGACATTTTGCCGGTGCTGGTGCCGCTGAATATTGTCATGAGTGCGACCCTGAGTTGGCGCCACCATCAACATGTTCACTGGCCGACTTTATGGCGGTTGATTTTGCCGCTGATGGTACTAGGGACGTTAACCGGTTACGGATTGCGACCGTGGCTGGGTGATCAGTTATTGAAAAATACCTTCGGGTTGCTGGTCGTGTGGTTCAGTAGCCGTGAGTTGTGGCGCATGTGGAAAGGCATCAAGATAGCGCCCCATGGAGCCTGGTGGTCTCGTTGCTGGATGTTTATGGCAGGTATTAGCCATGGGCTGTTTGCTTCCGGTGGGCCGTTACTCGTGTATGCCCTAGGTGGCTTATTTCTGGAGAAGAAAGCCTTCCGTGCGACATTGATACTGGTCTGGCTATCGCTGAATAGCTTGCTAACCCTGGTATTCCTGCTCGATGGCACTTTGTTACCGGCGGTGCCGAGCATCGGCTTGTTGGTGCCAGTGGTTATTGCAGCCATTGTATTTGGAGAGTGGCTGCACCATCGCGTCAACGAAGAGCGTTTTCGCCAGGTGGTGTTTGTGGTGCTCTGGTGCACGGGGCTTACTCTCGCTTGGCCGGGGCGAATGTTGAGTTGAAAGTGAAAAGTTCAACAGCGCGGACACTGTGCTTCGTATCGGAAAAGGCCGTGTCTGCGTCCTCTCGAGCGGTAGAGCGTGGAGCAAGACACTATTGGCTCGGTGTGTTCTAACTGCGCGCTTAAGCTCTGGAATTAAGCTCGCCCGCATATCGCCATCGTCGTCCTGGCGTGGTATTCATAAGATATTTTTTAGGGCCCTCAGGAGGCGTGATGTCCACTGTGGAAATACGCCCGGTCACCGGCACGGCCGTTGAACCTTGGCTGGATGCGCTGGCGGAATTGCGCATTGCTGTTTTCCGCGAGTACCCCTACCTCTATCACGGTGAGCTGGAGTACGAGCGTTGCTATCTGGATCGTTATGCCGAGTCTGCTCGCAGTGTGCTGGTGTTGGCGCTGGAGTATAACCGGCTGGTGGGAGCGGCGACGGCGCTACCGCTGCGCGAAGCCGATGAAGCCTTGCAGACGCCGTTTCGACAATTAGGTGTCGAGTTGGACTCGGTGTTTTATTTTGGGGAGTCGGTGCTGCTCAAACCCTATCGGGGTGAGGGTGTCGGCCACCGTTTTTTTGATCTGCGTGAGCAATATGCAGCGGATTTTGGTTTTCGCCAGACGGCTTTCTGCGCGGTGACCCGGGAAGATAACCACCCTGCTCGCCCTGCGGATTACTGGTCTCTCGACAGGTTTTGGCGGGCCCGGGATTATTTTCCGCAAAATCAACTCGAGGCCAACTTAGACTGGACCGATGTGGGGGGCAATGCCCCGAGTCGCAAGGTCATGCAGTTCTGGCTGCATTCTTTATAGCAGTTATGTTCGAGTTATTGCATATACCCCATTTAGGCGATTTGATCTTGTTTTGATTTGCATATACTGCTTTTTATTTGGGGAAGCAGGGGATATAGCAATGCATCGTCATTATCAATGGACGCTCTGGCGCGAGCGTTTGATTCGCAATAGCCTCATTGTGCTTCCATTGGCGCTGCTGGCTGTTGCGGTGGCAGTTGTGGTCGCTGGCTGAATGGTGGGAGACAAGCGGCTAGGGAAAACTACAGTAATCACTTGCCGTTACGTTCCTGGCGTCGAGCTGTCGAGCCATTGTTGTACCCGCGCGTAAGTCCGGGTTTCCTCAATCATGGCCATGTGCCCCATCTGGTAAAACAGTTCACGGGTCAGGTGCTTCGCTTGCGGGTAGAGGTGTTCGGCAAGCGCACTGTCCACCGTGACTAGCCAGTCGCCACGGGGCTTGGCATGGCTGGGCTCGCTGACGCTGCCGGCGATGAATAGCTGCTGTACTTGCGGGTCTAGAGGAACCTTGCTGGTGGGGCGTGGGTCATCCAGCGGACGGTCTCGCCACTGGTCTTCCAGTACATAACCAAAACGCAGGTCGCGAATGCCGTCGGAGCGCAGGTTAGCTAGCCGCATCAATGGCCGTGAGTAAGGGGTGCGGCCCAGCAATCGGTTAGCTTCGTTGCCGAACCGTTCCAGTAAGGCGCCCTGATGCGGGGAGCCCAGGCAAGCCAAGTGACTTACTTTGTTCACCCAATTATCGCCACGTTGGCGCCCTTGGTGAAGTGCGCTGCGCGCGACCAGCCCCCCCATGGAATGGCCGACCAGAATGACGCGTTCCGGCAAGACAGTATGAGCCAGCAGCCCGGCGAGTTTGCGGCCATTGTCGGAGATATGCAGGCCGGTATTGTAGCGCAGATAGCGGCTAGTCGCGTTGTGATGCTGGCGGGCCCACTGGCTGAAACCGGCGGCGGCGGGGTTATTCCAGCAGGCGTCGTTCATGCATAGCCCGTGCAAGAAGATCACCAGAGTGTCAGTCCCCGTTGAAGGTGGATCTTTGGGTAGCAGCCTCATGGGCAGGGCGTAACGGTTGTTCTGCTCGACCAACAATTGTCCGAAAAAACCGTTGATGATGCTTTGCAGGTCGAGGCTATCGCGTAACTCCTGGTGTGGGTCGGCGAGCAGGTCAGCCATGCCAGCCAAATTGCCTGCTTGGCGAAAACCATAACGGACCAAGCCGTAAACCATGGGGGCGGGAGTGTAGTCGTGCCCACGCAGGCGGAACGGATTGGCTATGGCACCGTGGATATCCTGAATAACCTGAGTAATTTCATTGCCGAAACGGGTGACCAGTTGCGCCAGCCCGCCTATATTCCTTCCCGTATTTCGCCCGAATTGTTTCATGCTTTCTCCTTGTTATGGCGTCCATATTACCCGGCTGGGGGCGCAGAGATAGGAAAAGGGTTCTGCCAATCGGCGCGGTACAGTCTGTAACTCTTCGTAAAATGGCAGTGAAATGTGCGAATCCCCTTGGCCAAGCGCCGAGAACATGCTTAAAGTGCTCACTGTCTGAATCAGTTAATTCAAGGAGTGATTCTATGCGTACTTTCGGTAAAGCGGCATTGGCCGCCATTTTCGCCTCTTCTGCCCTGCTGGCAGCCTGTGATGCCAACGATGGTCCGGTTGAGGACGCTGGCGAGAAGGTAGACAAGGCGGTAGAAAACATTACCCCGGATAGCAAAGGGCCGATGGAAGAAATGGGCGAAGATATGGACAACGCCTATGACAACGCCAAAGACTCCACCGAAGACATGAAGGATGCTGCCGAGAAGTAAGCCTTACATGCAGTGAGCTATCCGCCTCAGGGTGGGTAATGCGACAATCAAAACCCCGGCCTTTTGGTCGGGGTTTTGTCGTTTTAGGCTGAGGGGTTTTTCGCCATCGAGCAATGGCTTGGCCGCTATTTGATGCGTTCCCAATGCTGGCCATGTGGGCAACAGTAGAGGCGTTTCTTGGCAATCTTCGTTTGCCTCAGTCCAGTGGGGCCAGAGAGGGCTCAGTCACAGAGTCCGGTGAAGGCGTGTTGTGCGACCGCCGCGCCCTGCCCGCCGTGTAGGTAAGGCCCCGGGGTGAGCTTGCAGTGCTGCTAATCAGCAGGGCTAGCAATGGGGTTAGCGGAAGAGGGCGGTGTACAGGGGGCCTATCCTGGCTGTCATTTGGCCGGAGGATAAGGTCTGTATAAATAGTGTTATAGGAAAGGCATACAGAAAGGAAATTGTTAACTGGTTCAGGCGGGTGTATCAGGAAGATACAAAACGGCTACGTGGCTACACGCAAATTGGACGCTTTTGTTCTGGGGGGCCCCGGGCGGCAGCGTTACAGTAGGCATTGCTGGGCTGAATGTGTTTCACAGTCTGGTTCGGCGTCCATTTTTTATGCATTGCGGGTTCGCAGTAGGCGATGCAGGAGTAGCAGCTTATGGGGACACAGAAAGGCGCAGGAAAGTGGCGCCAGCAGGAGCTAGGACTTGAGGCGGTGGAAACTCGATTGCAGGCTTTGCAGGAGTATCTGGCAGTCTACCGTGCCAGCTTTGCTTCCTCGGGCAGTGCAGATAGCCATGCGCGGGTGCGAGTGCTGCGTCGGGACGTGTCTCGCCTGCGAGCTTGGGGCTGGTACCTGATGGGGTGTCGCGATGACGCCCATTGGGTGCCAGCTGTGCAGTGGTTGGCCCGTGTGTTGTCTGTGTTGGTTGTGCAGCAACGGCAACGCCCACGGCGCCGTCAGCGCTCCCGTGCCATGCGTCATTTGTCAAGTTATAGTCTGGTCGAGCGGGCCTATGTGGCGCTGGAGGATGATATCCAAGGGCAGTTGCTGACGTTGCGTCTGGCGCAGCGACAGCGGCCCAACGAGGTGAGGTCTCGTCAGATTACGGCGATGGAGCGTCAAGTGGAAGAAGGGGTGTTGCTGCGTTTGTTCAGCCTGCCGCAAGCTCGTCAGATGACGGTGATCTGCCACCTGCTGAGGGGGTGTATGGTTTTGCGTTCCTGCCTGGGTTTGCGGCTGCCATTGGCAGACAGGGTGGAGCCTTAATACAGGCCATGTTGATGTTATATCCAGCGCTGGACAGTCTGCCTCGAGTCTTCACCCTCTCTGATCTCAAACAGTTGCATCCAGAGGAGTCCGAGCGGGCACTCGAGGTTGTGCTGCGCTGGTTGGAATCTGGCGTAGTCAAACAGGTGGCTCCGCCGCGCCCGGTATTCTACAAGGTGGTGTTGGGTGAGCCGTCGAGCGATGAAGAGCGTTGTCGGGCCTTGCTGCGGGCCTTCCCGTCGCTAGTTATGGTGGCCGGGTCGGCGCTGTGGCGCCAGGGGTTGAGCCGTGAGCAGGACAGTGTACTGGAGTGCGGTGTGGCGGAAACTGAACTGAGCTGCCATTTGCCGGATGTGCGGCTGCATTGGCGTCCGCCCGCTTGGTGGTCGGTGATCCGTCGCGCCGGCGGCATTGCCGGTGACTATCACGGCGTGCCCATGCTCAATGCCGAATTGGTGTTGGCGGACGCCTCCACGTTTGCCGGCGTGTGGATGCCGGACCGTGAATCCATGGATTGGGATCGTCTCTCCACGGCGCGGCTCAGTAAGGCCAGTGACTATTTGCGTGAGTTGCGTCCTCGTTGAGCGAGTCGGCCCCGCAATCTTGACGGCAACGACTGGCTGCTATTAAATGAGAACCATTATCATAGATGATGGTTTTTCCTTATGTTGGTTGCCGTTCTCGCCACACTTGCCAGTGTGGCGCTGTTTTATCTGTCCGACCGACAGCAACGCTGGCTGGACCAACCTCTTCCAGCCTGGACCCGCTTGATCGCTTTGCTCATGTTGGTCGGCGGGGTGCTACTGCTGACCCTGCAGCTCGGTGTCAGTGTGGGTCTGTTTGTGGGGTTGTGGGTATTCACATTGCCGGCGCTGCTGGTGCCGTTAATAGTGAGTCATTATCGAGACAGTTATCAGCGCCGGGGTGGAAGCCGATGAGAGCCTTTTGGGCGTTTGTATTGAGTTTGCCGCTGTCAGTGATGCTGATGGGGTTGCTGGCCGCATCGGTGCCGGTCCCTTGGCAATCTTGGTTGGTGTTGCAGTTGTTGGGGATAATGTTGCTGTGGATGTTGCTGGTGGTTTTGGTGGCAATTCCTGAGCGTACCTGGCCTCCTTTGGTGGCGCTGTTGGTGATGAACGGGGTTGCCTGGCTAGCGTTGCAGGCTACGGCCCTGTATGGAGGCGGCGCATGAAAGCGGATCGTTTGCGACGTTTTATCGATTTACATGCCTGGCTGGGCATGGCCAGTGGGCTGGCCCTGTTTGTGGCGTTTTTTGCCGGCGCTATCAATGTGTTCCACCATGAGCTTCATCATTGGCAGACACCTCAGGCCACTGCGAAGGCATCGCAACAAGCCATTGACGAGCAGGCGCTTCTTACTCGCGTCACCGAGCAGTATCCGGATGCCCGTACTCGCCTGTTTTTCTTGCCTGAAGAAGACCCGGCAGTTATGTGGTTTCAAACCAGTGAAACCGGTGGAGGCGAGTGGCTCACCGCCCACGCCACGGATTTCGGTGCGGGCGGGGAGTACGTCGAGCAGCCCCGGTCGGCGCTGGCGGATTTTATCAATCAGTTGCATTACCAGCTGGCAATCCCTGGTGGTGGCTTGCCCATCAACCTGGGGATGACGTTTATGGGGCTGATTTCGATACTGTACGGGGCGGCTCTGTTTACTGGCCTGGTGATTCATTGGCCAAAATTGAGCAAGGAGTTCTTTGCTCTCAAGCATGAAGGCAACCTGCGCCGTTACTGGAAGAACATGCACAACCTGGTTGGCGTGATCAGTTTTCCGTTTCATTTGATCATGTCGGTTACCGGTGCCGCGATGGGGGCTTTTACCCTGGTGGCGGTGGTGCTGGGCACGTTAGTTTTTGGCCCTCAGCTGCGCGGGGTAATCGAAGAGGAAATTGCGGTGTGGCCGCCAGTACAAAGTGAGGGTGAACGCGTCGCCATGGCGCCGATCGCAGACTACCTGTCTGCTGCGGGCGATGCGTTGCCAGAAATGAGCGTGGACTGGGTGGAAATTCGCGGCTATGGCGATGCCGCTGGCTGGGTTGATGTGGCCGGCTCTGTGCCTGGCTATGTGGGGCATCATGCCCATGTGGTGCTGGGCCCGACCATGGCAACATTAAGCGTGATTGCGCCAGGGCAACGCAGCTTGAACTTTGATACGTTCTCGCCGGTTTATTCTCTGCATTTCGGGGACTACGGTGGGATGCTGGTGAAATGGCTCTACTTCGCCATGGGCTTGCTGGGGGCCTTGTTGTTTGTGTCCGGCAATGTGTTGTGGTGCGAGCGCCGCTGTGATCGCCAGGGGCCGAGTCGAAGCTCGGCCTTCTTGCTGCGTCTGACACTGGGGTTGTGCTCCGGGGTAGTGATCGGGGTGGCATTTAGCTTTCTGGTCAGCAAGGGGTTGCCCTATACGCCTTGGGCGGCCTGGGTCGCCACGGCGGAGAGAGCGGTGTGTGCGGGTGCGATCCTGGTATTGGTGTTGTGGAGTTTGCGCGCATCACCGCTGCGTTTTAGCGGCCTAATGCTGACGGCCGCGCCGCTGTGTTATTTGGCGGTGCCGGTATTGCAGGTTGCCTTGGAGGGCAAGCATGTGCTCGACGGCGACAACCTGCTGATCAACAGCCTGCTGCTGTTGGTGGCGCTGTCGTTGTGGATGGTGCGCCGGCAGTTTCGCAAACGCGTGCGCCTGGCCGAGCCTCACCCGCTTTGGGTCGGCAAGGTTACTGAGGGGCATCCTAAGCACCTCACCGAAACGGAACGGGAGTCGGGTTCGGGTTATTAGTCAGTGTGTCGCAGCTGTGCGCCCTATTATGGTCGTAGAGTGGCACAAATAAGCCGGCCCAGGGCCTCCGATGTCCTCCGCTTGGGAGAAATAAGAAAGGCTGGGCCAGACCGGGACCAATGTTCTGTGGCGCATACTTCGCCATCAAGGTAGTTCAGGCGGCTCCCTTGAGGGACTGGCGTTGTATAAGCGATGTGTGGGTACATACCACCAGCGGTATGCACCCAGGTGGATCGTCTTGTCGGGTGCTACGGCTTCTTTGCTGCTGGGTGCGCGTTGCCGGCTAGCGGTTGGCGGGAAAAAATACCCATAACTGGCGTGCCCTGTGCCTGCAAAACCGGCTCAATATCCCGATGTAGAGCATGGTAGTTGTAGAACGGCACACGCGGAAAAAGGTGATGGATGGAGTGCAGGTTCTGGCCAAACCAGAACCATTCCAGCGGTTTCATCCAGCGCGGCATAATCAGGCTGTTAGTATTGCGATAACGTTCACTTACCTTGTAAGGGTGGTGTGGCCGATAGGCAAACCAGTAGGCGGTGAACAGCCCGCCTGTGTAATACCCCAGCAGCAGCACGGCCATGGTGCCGGGCTGGTCTACCATCGCTAGGAAAGCAATGCGCCAGCCGATCGATACCGCCAGCTCGGTGCAATAAATCAATCTTTCCTTGAATGAAGCAGTGGCCCAGCTGTGTTGCACAAAAAATGTGTTCTGCACCCATTGGAAGCGTAGCCCGGCGGCCAGCAATCCCAGTAGTCCCTGTTGCATCCCGCTGATAATAAAGTCGGGATCCTTGCCCGGTTGATTGGTATAGCGGTGGTGGGTGAAGTGCTCAATGCGATGCGAGGCATAGGGGATCGCAATAATGGGGGCCACCAGGTATCCGCACAAATCGTTGATCCATTTGCGGCTATCATTCTGTCCGTGAATATTGCCGTGGGCGGCCTCATGGAGTGGCGTATAGGACATGTAGGTCAGTACGGCGACCAGCAGGTAGGCGCCCCAGGCCGGTAGCGTGCCATTGGCGAATAACGTGAGTGTGGCAATAAAGGCGGCGACCACGGCCACGGTCAGTAAAATTGTCGGCCAGGCGGTTTTGCCCATATAGTGCTTGGCACAGGCAATGGCTTGTTTGTTCAATGCTGCCGCGTCCATGGTGCTGTCTCTTGTTGGTATGATTAAGATGAACATTACGTAGACGGCACAACAATCAGAATAGCCACCGTGGCCAATCACCCTGCAAAAGTGGCCAGTGTGTGACAGGGCGGTATCAACGGAACGGGTAATGCATCAATCAGACGACAAATTGCACCCGGTGGCCATCAGCCAGGTCATGCTCAATTTCGCCCAGCGAAACGGCATTGACCGGCAAACCTGCCTGCTCGGCACGGGCATCTTGGAAAGCGAATTATCCAGTGGTGAAGGGCTGGTGGCCCGCACGCAGGAAATGCGGCTGATCGAAAACTTGATGCTGGCCCTGCCGGAAGTGGGGGCTTCCGGGTTCGAGCTGGGCTTGCAGTACAATCTGGCCACCTTCGGGGTTTGGGGTTTTGCCCTGCGCACCTGTAAGACATTGCGCGAAGCTGTTGCACTTGGAGTGCGCTATCTGCCTTTGAGTACGGCCTATTGCCGCATCCTTTTGTGCGAAGAGGAGGATGCCTTTGGCATCACCTTTGACTCTGATCCCATTCCGCCCCATCTGCGCCAGTTTCTACTGGAGCGGGATATGGCCACTTCCCTTAATCTGGCCAGGGAAATTTCCCTTCAGGGGGCTGAATTCAAAGCCATCGAGTTCACCGGCACTCCCGATGTGGATGCTGCTGCGTTGAAAGCACTGTGCGGCATTACCCCCACATTTGGAGCTGGCTCCAACCGCATTATGGTTAACCGCGCCGGTGCCAGCCGGCCCTTTCCCGGCTACGATCCAGCCCTCACTCGCATGCTTGAGCAGCAATGTCAGCAACGTATGGATACCGTGGAAAGCAGCGGTATCGCGGGCAAGGTCCGTCAAAAATTGCTTGGCGAGTTGGGGCTGGGAGCCACCCTCAATGATATGGCCAGCGACCTGGCCCTTTCCACCCGGAGCCTGCGTCGCAAACTGGAGCAGGAAGGCACCAGTTACCGCGATTTGGTCGAAGAAGAGCGTCGCCAGCTGGCCCTGCAATTACTGGGTAACACCACCATGAAGATCGAAGAAGTCGCCGCTCACTTGGCCTATACCGAGGCAGGCGGATTTGTCCGGGCCTTCCGGCGCTGGCAGGGCTGTTCGCCAAGTACGTATCGGGAAAATGAGTGATGGGGCGTGGGCGTGCAACGTTGCCCTAAATATTTGATGGTTTCCGCGTATTTTAGGGGGCAAGCTGTTTCCAGCTCCAGCCATTTTCTTCAACCAATGCCTTAAGCAGTCTGCGTCTTGTGCTTATCGGAATTGTGCTGTACTGCTCAGTCAGACGATACGCAATATTCTCACTGTTCGCGCTTTCACCGATGGGAGGTTCCTCTTGAGCAGCCTCAATATAAACGCTGGAAAGGGTAGCAAGAAACTCAGTAATCGCTTTTACGGTATTTGGAACCAAAACGTACAATTCAGGCTGCTTTTTAAAGGCTTCATCGGGCAGATATCGCAAAACTTCATCTAAGACCGCAATTTGTAGAGCTAATGACGCTCTGGTTGTTGGGCTATGGAAATAATGCAAAACCGGATAGGCGAGATGATTTTGAGAGGTAAGTAGGATTTGAGCGGGTGCTGATTTGAGGTGATCTGCGAAAGTTTTGTAATTTAGATCATTTTCAATATACGTCAGGATCGACTTCACGCTATCGCCCCATATCGCAAACTGGCTTGAGAGCGCGCGTTTATCGGCGATTGCTTGGAAGACAGGAATAGCGTAGGTAATAGATAATGTAATCAATACAAGCCCATTAAGGGCAGTGAGGACGGAAACCAGTTGCCAGAGTGTGCCACTTGGAATGAAGTCGCCGGTTCCCATCGTGGTGAGCGCAAAACCGACAAAATATACTGTTTCGTAGATCTGCGCTGGCAGCCGTGTATTAGAGTTGATAATAGACTCTTCACTGCCTAGATAAATGAGCGACCAACCTAACCAGGTCAAACTGAACCAAAAAATAATGGGTAACCGGAAAATCTGGTTGATCTCTAGGTATTGTGGGGAGGTCGCAATCCCTCATCTCAACGGATTTATTGGTTGATGTGCCCCAATACGATTAAGGTGTCTGTCAAGTTGGGAAATGACGATTTCCTGGATTGATGGATGCGGATTTAATGATGGCTGGGACGTTTGCATATTCCGGCAAACGTGGCACCACCCTAGGGCGCTTTATAGATCAGAGAATATACACGTCAACTATCAAACATTTGTGATCGTTCAGGATAGTTGTTATATTGCACCCTCTTTGGGGAGTAGCCTGCTTCCGAAACTCGGAAGAGTTCGTGTCAACATAATTGGCCAGATGCCATGGTGCGAACACCTCTCGGTTGGCGAGACCATCGATATATCCATGCCTAAGGTCGGGCGTGTGGATATATCGTGGACTCGATATGCCCGACCGGAGTCAGTTAGATGAACCCAATAGCCCTTCTTTTGCTTGCCTTTGCCATGTCCACAGATGCTTTCGCTGCTGCGATTGGTAAAGGCGCAATCCTTAAAAAACCACGCCTCACTGAAGCTTTCAGAATAGGAATCATCTTTGGTTCTATCGAAGCAATTACGCCGCTTGTAGGCTGGCTAATTGGAAAATCAGCAGCAAGCTATGTGGAGGCCTGGGATCACTGGATTGCTTTTTCACTCCTGACGGTCCTGGGTCTTCACATGATTTATGAGGGTACAAGGCCTGATGGGGGTAGTGAGGAGCATAAGGCCCAAAAAATGTCTTTGCTCCGGACCTGTCTAACGGCATTTAGTACCAGTATTGATGCTATGGCGGTGGGTGTTAGTCTGGCCTTCATCAATGTCAACATATGGATAGCTTCAGCTTTGATTGGGCTTGCAACGACCCTCATGGTGACTATTGGCATAATGCTAGGGCGTGCTATAGGGTCGGTCATGGGACACAGAGCAGAAATTTTTGGCGGACTAACGCTGATTGCAGTGGGCGCATGGATTTTATACGGTCAACTGTAAGTTTTTTTTCGAGGCTCCACAATGGGCTGGAGCCACGAAATCTCTTTATCCGGCGTTGGTTTCCCTCGTTTCATTAATACAACGCTGGGGCTCGACAGTAACGTGTACTAATGACGGGCACCTAGCCTGAATGCGTTGCCTATAAACGGCAGGCGAATCAGGAGCATGCGAAACGATCGAGACAATGGCGGCGTGAATATTTGGTCCAATGGCCCAGAGGTGCAGATCGCTAATTCGGGCATCGCCATTCTCGATGGATTGCCTGACGTCGTGCTCCAAGTCGCTGCGCTGTTTATCAAGCAGCACGCAGGAAGTGTCCTTCAATAGATGCCATGACCAGCGGGTAATAAGTAACGCACCGACGATACCCATGATTGGGTCCATCCAGTTCCAGCCCGCATACTTTCCGGCCAGCAAGGCAGCAATCGCCAATACCGAAGTTAAGGCATCGGCGAGTACGTGGAAGTAGGCCGCTCGACGGTTATGATCATGGTGCCCATGCCCATGCCCATGCCCATGCCCATGGTCGTGGTCTTCCCCGCCCAGGATCCAGGCCGATACTCCATTGACGATCAAGCCGATGATGGCGACAAAAATGGCTCCATTGAACGAAATTTCGACCGGATGAATGAAACGGTCGATGCTTTCAATGACCATATACAGGGCGAAGCCTGCCAGTAGGACCGCGCCGGTGAACCCGCCCAGCGCATTGACCTTCCCGGTGCCAAATGAAAACTGTGTATTGCCTGCGTTGCGGCGAGCGTATGCATAGGCGAAGGCTGCAATACCGAGAGCGACAGCATGAGAGCCCATATGAAGGCCGTCGGCCAGGAGGGCCATCGAGCCATAAATAATGCCTGCCAGAATTTCCCACACCATCATTACGACAGTTAGAGCGACGACGATCAGTGAGCGTATTTCACCGGATTTTTTACGATCTTGACCAAAAACATGATTGTGTTGCCATTCTTCGAGCCTGTGACCATGCATACTGTAATACTCCGAGTTGATAAAAATTATGGTCAGCAAGGCCAATGAAAGTGGTGGCGATTGATGGCGTAGTCCTGCTAACAGATCCGGTTCCGCAAGAACTTCAGGGGAGCGGATATTAAATCACTGCCAAAGTTCGCCTCTGGCTAGGTATCCACGCTGTAGCTCGTGATGTTCTACTTGAGGTAGGACTTGATGACCTGAAGCACAGCTTCCAAGTCTTGTTGCCGCTGCTCCAACTCGGGTTCCCTGACGACGTGATCAGTCAAGTGTCCCTCAATAATGGCTGCCATAAGTCCATTCACCGCCCCTCGAATCGCGGCGATTTGTTGCAGCACAGCCGTGCAATCGCCTTCCTCGTCAAGCTGCTTTTCCAATGCCGCTGCCTGCCCCTGAATGCGACGAACGCGGGCTAATAGCTTGGCTTTGTCTTTGATCGTATGCATGCAGCTGTCTCTCTGAGTAGCTTGAACTATACTGGTGGATAGTATTTCAATATACTAGGGGATAGTATCATTGTTTGCAAGAGAGGAGAGGTAAATGAAGCTTACCAATGTGACACTCGTCAGCTGTAACGAGTGGGCCGCATGACCGAAATGCCCGACAACATTCTGCACCTGCCTGAGTACCAGGTGCTGGGCTGTAAATCCACCGACGACGAAATGCACTTCCAGGTGGACGCGCCCGATCCCATCGCCTGTGAGGAATGCGGCGTGCAGGGTGAATTCGTGCGGTTCGGCAAGCGTGATGTTCCCTATCGTGATCTGCCCATCCACGGCAAGCGGGTCACCCTCTGGGTGGTCCGCCGCCGGTATACCTGCCGGGCCTGCAAGACCACATTCAGGCCCCAGCTACCGGAGATGGTGGACGGCTTCCGCATGACGCTGCGGCTGCATGAATACGTGGAGAAGGAATCCTTCAACCACCCCTACACCTTCGTGGCGGCACAGACCGGCCTGGACGAGAAGACGGTACGCGACATCTTCAACGCCCGCGCCGAGTTCCTGGGGCGCTGGCACCGCTTCGAGACGCCCCGAATTCTGGGCATCGACGAGCTGTACCTGAACAAGCGTTACCGTTGCATTCTGACCAACATCGAGGAGCGAACCCTGCTTGACCTGCTGGCCACACGCCGTCAGGACGTGGTGACCAACTACCTGATGAAGCTGAAAGACCTACAGAAGGTCGAGATCGTCAGCATGGACATGTGGAACCCTTACCGGACGGCGGTCAAGACTGTGCTGTCACAGGCCCGCATCGTGGTCGATAAATTCCATTTGGTGCGTATGGCCAACGATGCCCTGGAGAAGGTGCGCAAGGGCCTCAGAAAGGAGCTAAAACCTTCCCAAAGCCGAACCCTCAAGGGAGACCGGAAAATCCTGCTGAAACGCGCTCACGAAGTCTCAGACCGGGAGCGCCTCATCATGGAGACCTGGACAGGCGCATTCCCGCAACTGCTGGCCGCCTACGAGCACAAGGAACGCTTTTACGGCATCTGGGACGCCACTACACGGCCCCAGGCAGAAGCCGCCCTGGACGACTGGATAGCCACCATCCCGAAGGGCCAGAAGGAAGTCTGGAGTGATTTGGTCAGGGCGGTGGGCAACTGGCACGAAGAGATCATGACCTACTTCGAGACGGACATGCCCGTCACCAACGCTTACACGGAGTCCATCAACCGACTGGCCAAGGACAAGAACCGTGAAGGGCGTGGTTACTCGTTCGAGGTGATGCGGGCACGAATGCTCTACACCACGAAGCACAAGAAGAAGGCTCCGACTGCGAAGGTCTCTCCGTTCTACAAGAAAACCATCGGTTACGGACTGCCGGACTTTGCAGAGGAACTCAACTACGGGGTCGATCTATCAACCATCTGAGGGTGGTATCAGGTTGGTGGGGTGAAGGTGCCCCATCAACCATTAAATCCGTATACCCCCTTTTTCATTCCGGCGAAACGGAGCCGACACTATACGATGCCGATTCGGAAAACGGGATGACCGGATCGTACCCACAGGTGACGGGGAACCGATTGTCTTGACGGCGGTCTATGGGTATCGCAAGGTTGCGACTCTTCCCTCGTTAGCGGGCATCCCATGAAAGCACTGGTCTACACATTGCTGCTTGTCATCAGTACTCATGTACTGGTGCTGGATGCCATGCATCACCAGCACGATGGTGGCGCAGCTGCCTCGCTGGAACAGGTCCAGCAGGATCTGGTCAGTGCGGATGTGCTGGACAAAGGCGGCGACCATTGCTGTCAATGCCATGGTTTCATGGCCTCCACCGATTGTGAGCCGCTGCGCCTGGCCCCGCCCTCTGCAGGTCAAATGGCGTTGCGCCCCTTCCTGCCGGATGCCCCGGCCGATAACCCTTTCCGTCCTCCTATAGCCTGATCGTTTCTTCGTTTCCCCGACTTTGTTGCCTTGTCCATCGGTGAATGTGCGCCGTGGCGAGCGTCGGCATTGTTCTTGACGTAACGTTTTGAGACATCAGGAGTTTCCCCATGGGAATCCAGACCCCAGTGCGCATGGCCGCACTGTTACTGGCCGTGTGCGCGTATGCCAGCGCGTCGGCCGATTCTTCTTCCTCGCCCGCGCAGTGGGCGCAATGGGTGCAGCGCCAGGTCAGCCAGCTACCGGCCAGCCGGGCCATCCAGGCGGAGCAGGAACGGTTGCTGGCGCAAAGCCGGGCTTTATCGCAGCCGCTTTATAACCCTTCATTGAATATCGACTACGAAGACAGCCTCGATATCACCCAGACCGTGGGCCTCAGCCAGACGCTGGACTGGTCCGGCAAGGCCCGCGCCCGCCGTGATGCCGTGGCCGTACGGGATCAGCTGGCGCAGCTGCGTGGCGACAAGGCCCGCGCCCGCCTGCTGGCGGACAGCCTCAATGCGCTGGTGGCCCATGCCGCCGCCCGCGAGCAATTGGCGGCCGCCCGTGAGCAGGAACAGCAGCTGCGCGATCTCACCGACCTGATTCGCCGCCGCGAACAGGCGGGGGATGTGGGGCAGGTGGATGCGCAATTGGCCTACCTGTCACTGGGGCAGGCCCAGCAGGCCCTGGCGGATGCGGAAAGTGCCGCCACCCGTGCTGCCACCACATTGCGCCAGCAACTGGCCAGCCAACAACCCGCGGTGGCCTTGCCGGCGGCGGACCGTTGGCAGGCCCCGTCACTCACCCATGGTGTCGTGCAACGGCTCCCCACCAGCTTCGATTTGCAGTTGGCCGAGCAGCAACTGGCGCTGGCTGAGCGAGGGGTATCGGTGGCAGACAAACAACGCAACACCGACCCGACCCTGGGCCTGCGCGTGGGCCAGGAAGGTGGCGAAAATTTGTGGGGCGTGGATTTCAGCCTGCCATTGAAGTTCTTCAATACCGGCAAGCCAGGCTATGAAGCTGCCCTGGCGGACAGTGAAGAGCGGCGTGCACTGCTGGAGAAAACCCGCAACGACATTCAGGCCCGGCTGGACGGAGCGTTGAGCGATTACCAGCAGCGGCGCGAGCGCTGGGAAACCTGGCAACAACTCACCGGCGATAGCCTGGCGCGCAGCGACACCTTGCTCAAGCGCGTCTGGCAGCAGGGCGAACTCACCACCCAGAACTATCTGCAGGCCTTGAATCAGCGGCTCGATACCCGGCTGGCTGGCATCGCCCTGCGCGATGCCATGCAGCAGGCCTGGGTGCAGTGGCTCTATGAAAGCGCCCAGCTCAACGACTGGCTGAACCAGTTGGCCAACGAATGATTGTTCTGTAGGAACCGAGCTTGCGAGGTAACAGCCGCAGGGTGAGCGAAGCGAATAACACCGCTTGAAACGAGAAATTAAGCGAAAAATTACTGTAGGAGTGCCACTTGAGGCGCGAATGGTTTCTGCGACACGCGGTGCCAACTTCTTCGCGCCCTGAACGGCGCTCCTACAAAAAATGGAAAATTTTTTATGAAACCGAAAATGACATTTCAAAAGACGCCTCTGGCCATCTTCTTGCTGGCAACCCTGGCGAACCCGGGCTGGGCGGATGAAAATCATGACCATGCCCACAACGAAAGCAACGAAGCCGAACAGCATGCACAACAGGCTGCTCCGGATAATAGCGGTGACCATGATGAGCACGCTCATGGGAAGGAGGTTGGGAGCGCAGCGTCCCATAGTGAAGAAGCGGCACTGGAGCTGACCGCAGAACAACAAAAGACGCTTAACCTGCAGGTCATTACCCTGCAGCCTGATGCCGACGCTACCCGGACCCTGACCGTGCCGGCGGAAATTATCAGCAACCAGTACCGCACCTGGGTGGTGCCGGTGCGTATCGATTCCCAGGTGCAGTCTCGCAGTGCCACGCTTGGCCAGCACATGGAAAAAGGGGATGCCATTGCCACCCTGTTCAGCCCGGCCATGGCGCAGTTACAAAGTGATCTGCAAGTGGCAGCGGACGGCTGGCGGCGGGTTAAAAACCTCGGCCGGCGTACCGTGGGCAACCAGCGCTATCTGGACGCGCAAAGTCAGTACCAGTCCCTGCGAGCCCGGGCCAAGGGTTATGGCCTCAGTAACAGCGCCATCGCTGATATCGAAGCCGGAAAAAATGAAAAAGGGGTTTATACCCTCACAGCGCCGGACGATGGCCTGGTGCTGGAAGATGCCTTCCAGCAAGGGCAATGGTTAACCGCGGGCAGCGCCCTGGTCACGCTGGTGGATGAATCCGAACTGTGGGCCGAAGCCGCCCTGCCGCCGAGCCCCGGTTTGCAGATCAGCACCGGCACCCCGGCCCGCGTCATCGTGGGTGGCACATCCGTGGACGGCAAGGTGATCCAGTCTGGCCATCGCCTCAATCCCGTCACCCGTACCCTTGCGGTGCGAGTGGCGATTCCCAATGCGGGCCATCTGTTGCACCCCGGCATGTTTGCCGATGTGGCACTGGCGTTGGCGGCACCGGAGAACACCCTCACCGTGCCGGAAGAGGCGCTCACCCGTAGCGCCGATGGCGATTGGCAACTGTTCGTGGAAGAAGAGCCTGGCCACTACAAACCCGTGGAAATCCAACTCAATGGCCAGCTGGAAAACCGCCGCATCGTTACGGGTCTTGAACCGGGTACGCGCGTGGTCACTCGCGGGGCGTTTTTTCTGGCCAGTGAAATGGCCAAGTCCGGTTTCGATATTCACAATCACTGAGGATCACCGTCATGTTTAATCGACTTGTCGATTGGGCGGTGAACAACCGCCTCATTGTGTTGCTGTTACTGGTCATCACCATTGGCGTGATCGGCTGGCAATTGCCCAACCTGAAACTGGATGCCTTCCCGGACGTGACCAACGTCCAGGTACAGGTGAACACCGAAGCCGAAGGCCTGGCAGCGGAAGAAGTGGAGCAGCTGATCACCTATCCCATCGAGGCAGTGATGTATGCATTGCCGCAGGTGGCCGAGGTGCGTTCCATCTCCAAGACCGGCCTGTCCATCGTCACCGTGGTGTTCGAGGAAGGCACCGATATCTATTTCGCCCGCCAGCTGGTGTTCGAGCGATTGCAGGCCGCACGGGAAGATATTCCCGACGGCGTCGGCACCCCGGAAATGGGCCCCAACACCTCCGGCCTGGGTCAGGTGTATCAATACCTGCTCACCGCCGAGCCGGGCTCCAATGTGGATGCCATGCAACTGCGCAGCCTCAACGACTGGGTGGTGAAACTGCTACTCATGCCCGTGGGCGGCGTCACCGATGTGCTCAGCTATGGCGGTGAAGTGCGCCAGTATCAGGTCAACGTGAACCCTACCCGTTTGCTGGCCTACGACCTGAGCCTGCAACAGGTCATGGATGCCATCGCCGCCAATAACCGCAACGCCGGCGGCTGGTATCTGGATCGCGGTGCCGAGCAATTGGTCATCCGCGGCATGGGCTGGGTCGGCAGCGGCGAGCAAGGGCTCGGTGACATTGCCGCCATTCCCCTCAAGGAAGTGGACGGCACCCAGGTGCGCGTCAGTGATGTGGCCAAGGTGGAGTTCGGCGGCGAAATTCGACAGGGCGCCCTCACCATGACCCGCCGTGATGCCAGCGGCGAACCGGAAGCCCTCGGCGAAGTGGTAGCCGGCATCGTGCTCAAACGCATGGGCGCCAATACAAAGGCCACCATCGATGGCATCAAGGAACGCGAAGCGCGCATCCAGCAGGCCCTGCCGGACGGTGTGCAGTTTGAGGTGTTCTACGACCAGGCAGATCTGGTGGAAAAAGCCGTCAGCACAGTGGTCACCGCCTTGCTGCTGGCCTTCGTCTTTATCGTCATCGTGCTGGCCCTGTTCCTGATGAACCTGCGTGCCACGGCCTTGGTTTTGCTGTCCATTCCGCTTTCCATTGGCCTGGCCTTGTTGGCGATGGCCAGCCTGGGCATGTCCGCCAACCTGATGTCGCTGGGTGGCCTGGCCGTGGCCATCGGCATGCTGGTGGATGGCTCCGTGGTGATGGTGGAAAACATCTTTAAACACCTGAGCCAGAAAGAGGGCGGTCACGATCAACAAGGCGGCATCGCCTTGAGGGTAAAAGACGCAGCCCAGGAAGTGGCGCGGCCGGTGTTCTTCGCCGCCAGCATTATCCTGGTGGTGTTCCTGCCCCTGTTCGCCTTCGAGGGGGTGGAAGCCAAGATGTTCGTGCCCATGGCCATCAGCATCATGCTCGCCATGACCGCCGCCGTACTGGTGGCGCTGATCGTGGTGCCGGCACTGGCCGGGTTCCTGTTCCGCAATGGCGTGGAAGAAAAGCCCAACAAGCTGATGCGCTGGCTGGAAGCCCGCTATCGCACCCTGCTGGGCAAAGCCATGCAGGCCCGTAAAGTGGTGGTCGGTGGCGCGGTGGGTTTGTTTGCCCTGGCACTGGCAACCACGCCGTTTATTGGCACTGAATTTGTGCCGGTGCTGGAAGAGGGGACGTTGGCGTTACGCGTAACGCTGGCCCCATCCTCCAGCCTCGATACTGCGTTGGACGTGGGGCAAAAACTGGAGAAGGAAATCATGACCTTCCCGGAAGTCACCTACGCGCTTAGCCGGGTAGGGCGTGCCGAAATCGGTGGCGACCCGGAACCGGTGAGCAACGTGGAAATCTATATCGGTCTCAAGCCTGTAGATGAATGGGAGAGCGCCAGCAATCGCCTGGAGCTACAGGAAAAAATTCAGCAGAAACTGGAAAAACATCCCGGCCTGCTACTCAACTTTTCCCAGCCCATCGCCATGCGCGTGGACGAATTACTTTCTGGTGTAAAAGCCCAGCTCGCCATCAAACTGTTTGGCCCGGATCTCGACGTGCTGCAGGAAAAAGGCGAAGCCATCACCCAGGCCGTCAAGGAAGTCGACGGCGCCACCGACGTGCAACTGGAACAGATCGCCGGTGAAGCCCAACTGGTCGTCACTCCGGACCGCAACGCCCTCAGCCGCTATGGATTGAGCGTGGATCAGGTCATGGATCTGGTCAGCAATGGCCTGGGCGGCGGCAGCGCCGGGCAGGTGATCAATGGCAACGAGCGCTACGACATCTACGTGCGCCTGGAGCAGAACGCCCGCAAGGACGCCGAAGCCATTCGCAACCTGCGCCTCAAAGCCGCCGACGGTGCCTGGGTGCGGCTCATGGATGTGGCGGACGTCTCCCTGGTCTCCGGCCCGCCCCAGATCAGCCGCGACGACGTGCAACGCCGCGTGGTTATCCAGGCCAATGTGGCCGGTCGTGACATGGGCTCAGTGGTGGCCGACATCCAGCAGGCCATCGACAGCGAAGTCGACCTGCCCGCCGGCTACAGCGTGGACATCGGCGGCCAGTACGAAAACCAGCAGCGCGCCCAGCAACGTCTGGCCATGGTGGTACCCGTGGCTGTGGGCCTGATTGCCCTGCTGCTCTACTTCGCCTTCGGCTCCGTGGCCCAGGCTGCTCTCATTCTGGTCAACGTCCCCCTGGCCCTCATCGGCGGCATCCTCGCATTAGCCCTCAGCGGCCAGTACCTGTCCGTGCCTAGCTCCGTGGGCTTTATCACCCTGTTCGGCGTGGCGGTGCTCAATGGGGTAGTCATGGTGGAAGCCATCAATCACCGCCTGCGCGATGGCGAAGCACTGGAGACGGCGATCTTTGAAGGCGCGGTGTCACGCCTGCGACCGGTACTGATGACCGCGCTCACTTCCATGCTGGGGCTGATTCCCATGTTGCTGGCGACGGGAGTAGGCAGTGAGGTGCAGCGGCCACTGGCGGTGGTGATTGTGGGTGGGTTGGTGTCGGCCACGGCGTTGACCTTGTTGGTGTTGCCGAGTCTTTATGGGGTGTTTTCTAGGGAGGAAGTCGCCGAATTACGCTGATAATGCGGGCTCCCCGGCTTTTAAGGCCGGGGAATTCTTCCCGTTTTTCACCAGCGCGCAAGTTGAATATGTAGGATATGGCTTACAGATTTTTGTAAGTTGCTGAGATAAAGTGATTTTTCAGAGAAGCAGATGCAAGAAAAGTCCGAGTAAAAATTGGGTATCCGGAATATCTGGTTGATCTCTGGGTATCATGGGGAGGTAACAACTCCCCACTTCATCGGATTCCTTGGTTGATATGTCACTCAGGCCATTAAGGTACCTACAAAGCCTGGAACGTGTATGGACAATGACACTTACATGGCTTGGAGAGAGGGCGAGGCCAAGCTGAATGCAGAGCAACTCCCTCGCCCGTACCAAAACCGACTATTTCGGCCCAGCCCGCTCAATCAGCTCATCGTATCCTGGAGCCGGTATTCTCCGGACCAGTGAGACAGCGCTGTGGCTCGACTGTAATGTGTACTAATGACGGGCACTGAGCCTGGATACGCTGCTTGTAGACGGCAGGCGCCTCCGGGTCATGCGACACGACCGAGACGATGGCGGCGTGAATATTCGGACCAATGGCCCAGAGGTGCAGATCGCTGATTCGTGCATCGTCACTCTCAATGGCATGTCTGACGTCGTGCTCCAAGTCACTGCGCTGTTGATCAAGCAGCACGCGGGAGGTGTCTTTCAACAGATGCCATGACCAGCGAGTGATAAGTAACGCGCCGACGATACCCATGATCGGGTCCATCCAGTCCCAGCCCGCATACTTTCCGGCCAGCAAGGCAGCAATCGCCAATACAGAAGTTAAGGCATCGGCGAGTACGTGGAAGTAGGCAGCTCGACGGTTATGATCATGATGCCCATGCCCATGCCCATGCCCATGCCCATGCCCGTGGTCGTGGTCTTCCCCGCCCAGTATCCAGGCCGATACTCCATTGACGATCAAGCCGATGACGGCGACGAAAATAGCTCCATTGAACGAAATTTCTACCGGGTGGATGAAGCGGTCGATGCTTTCGATCACCATATACAGGGCGAAGCCTGCCAGCAGGACCGCGCCGGTGAACCCGCCTAGCGCATTGACCTTCCCGGTGCCAAATGAGAACTGTGTATTGCCTGCGTTGCGGCGAGCGTATGCATAGGCGAAGGCTGCAATACCCAGAGCGACAGCATGAGAGCCCATATGAAGGCCATCGGCCAGGAGGGCCATCGAACCGTATAAGACACCGGCCAGAATTTCCCAAACCATCATGACGACAGTTAGAGCGACGACGATCAGTGAGCGTATTTCACCGGATTTTTTACGATCTTGACCAAAAACATGATTGTGTTGCCATTCTTCGAGCCTGTGACCATGCATACTGTAATACTCCGAGTTGATAAAAATTATGGTCAGCAAGACCAATGAAAGTGGTGGCGATTGATGGCGAAGCCCTGCTAACAGCTCCGGTTCCGCAAGAACTTCAGGGGCGCGGATATTAAATCACTGCCAAAGTTCGCCTCTTACAGCTAGGGTACCCACGCTGTAGCTCGTGATGTTCTACTTGAGGTAGGACTTGATGACCTGCAGCACCGCTTCCAAGTCTTGTTGCCGCTGCTCCAACTCGGGTTCCCTGACGACGTGATCAGTCAAGTGCCCCTCAATGATGGCTGCCATCAGTCCATTCACCGCCCCACGAATCGCGGCGATCTGTTGCAGCACGGCCGTGCAGTCGCCCTCCTCGTCAAGCTGCCTTTCCAGTGCGGCCGTCTGCCCCTGAATGCGCCGAACGCGGGTTAATAGCTTCGCTTTGTCTTTGATCGTGTGCATGCAGTCGTCTCTTTAGTGGCCCAAAAACTATACTGGAGGGTAGTATATAAATACTAGGGGGTAGTATGCTTGTTTGCAAGAGAGGAGAGGTAGGTGAAGCTCACCAACGTGACACTCGCCAGCCGTAAGGAGCACGCCGCATGACCGAAATGCCCGACAACATCCTGCACCTGCCTGAGTACCAGGTGCTGGGCTGCAAATCCACCGACGACGAAATGCACTTCCAGGTGGACGCGCCCGATCCCATCGCCTGCGAGGAATGCGGCGTGCAGGGTGAGTTCGTGCGGTTCGGCAAGCGTGATGTTCCCTATCGTGATCTGCCCATCCACGGCAAGCGGGTCACCCTCTGGGTGGTCCGCCGCCGGTACACCTGCCGGGCCTGCAAGACCACCTTCAGGCCCCAGCTACCGGAGATGGTGGACGGCTTCCGCATGACGCTGCGGCTGCATGAATACGTGGAGAAGGAATCCTTCAACCACCCCTACACCTTTGTGGCGGCACAGACCGGCTTGGACGAGAAGACGGTACGTGACATCTTCAACGCCCGCGCCGAGTTTCTGGGGCGCTGGCACCGCTTCGAGACGCCCCGCATTCTGGGCATCGACGAGCTGTACCTGAACAAGCGCTACCGCTGCATCCTGACCAACATCGAGGAGCGAACCCTGCTCGACCTGCTGGCCACCCGCCGTCAGGACGTGGTGACCAACTACCTGATGAAGCTGAAAGACCGGCAGAAGGTCGAGATCGTCAGCATGGACATGTGGAACCCCTACCGGGCAGCGGTCAAGGCGGTGCTGCCACAGGCCCGTATCGTGGTCGATAAGTTCCATGTGGTGCGCATGGCCAACGATGCCTTGGAGAAGGTGCGCAAGGGCCTCAGAAAGGAGCTGAAACCCTCCCAGAGCCGAACCCTCAAAGGAGACCGGAAAATCCTGCTGAAACGCGCTCACGAAGTCTCAGACCGGGAGCGACTCATCATGGAGACCTGGACAGGCGCATTCCCGCAACTGCTGGCCGCCTACGAGCACAAGGAACGCTTCTACGGCATCTGGAACGCCACCACCCGGCCACAGGCAGAAGCCGCCCTGGATGACTGGATAGCCACCATTCCAAAGGGCCAGAAGGAAGTCTGGAGCGATCTGGTCAGGGCAGTGGGCAACTGGCGCGAAGAGATCATGACCTACTTCGAGACGGACATGCCCGTCACCAACGCTTACACGGAGTCCATCAACCGACTGGCCAAGGACAAGAACCGTGAAGGGCGTGGTTACTCGTTCGAGGTGATGCGGGCACGAATGCTCTACACCACGAAGCACAAGAAGAAGGCCCCGACTGCGAAGGTCTCTCCGTTCTACACCATCGGTTACGGACTGCCGGACTTCGCAGAGGAACTCAACTACGGGGTCAATCTATCAACCATCTGAGGGTGGTATCAGGTTGGTGGGGTGAAGGTGCCCCATCAACCATTAAATCCGTATACCCAAAATAATAAGGGCCAGGGTAATGAATGGGCCTGCGGCTACATGCCAGCGTTGCGAGCGGAAGATCTTTGTGCCTTTTTTAAAAATCAGGTAAAGGCCGTACGAAAATCGTCTCGAAAATACGCCGGTGCACGAAGCTGTCATCGCGGTAGCTATGAAGTCCAGCCACACCCCGCTAACAAGAATGATACCAATTCCAGTTAAAAACACACCCTCGACAATGGCCATCAATATTGAGTTCCTGTGGTGCTTGCCATGTTCAATGGCAGGTTGGCTATCTTTATCTCCCTCCCGATCCACACCGTGGAGAGAAGAAGACGATGAGGAACGCTTGGTACTTAGGTTTTAACCGTTTTGCTAAGTTTTCGGTGCTGACGGCTTGATACTAACAGGGGTGTCTCCATGGACGCTGACCTCCGGGTGTAATGGTCGAAACTTCGCTTGTCTACAATAGGCAGGGTTTCGCGCCGGTAAATAGCTATCAACCGGAGAGTCGGTTGGGTGAACTCGATATTGTTTTGCGGCACATCCCTGTCATTTTGCTGCTGTCTTGCTGAGCAAACCGTTGAAGACGTTCGCGAAAAATATCAACGTGCAGAAACTGCCAGATCTTATAGACCCCGTCTCGGATCTGCACCTAACGACAACGGTTTATCTGGTGATTGGGGGAGTTGGCTGGTGTGCTCAATGGGACCCCATGTTGCTTATAAGCCAAGACACGTTGCTACTCTTGTTGCGCCCTTTGTTAGGGATGAGATGCGGGCTCCGCTGTCTCCGGAGTCCGAGATACAGAAGCTGAGCGTACACTGGCAATACAGTGAACCCGCCAAAACTGGCAGACTCCGTAGACACTTGGTATTCAGCTAACCACTTATCCATGAGTCTGCCCTTTGCTGAGGTACTAGCTTGATTAGCGTTTATCCCGTTTGAGGGGTGGCACGCCTTGATTGGCGAGTTCGGGAAAATCATCATGCATAGATAAAGCAGCGCAATTCTCCCGAGCCGCTAAAAATTCCGGACGCTCTTCTTTCGCTGCAAAAGGCTTGCCTAATTTATTGTCTACGCTGTTGTAAACAAAAAAAAGATTAGAGCGTGGCCAAGGCGACATGTTTTTATTGGATGCGTGCAAAGTATTGCATTCGAACAAAAGTAACGACCCGGCTGGCCCTTTCGGCGCTTCTATGCCACCTCGTTCAGCCAGTTTTGCTAAGATCTCGCGGTCAGGAACACCCACCCGCTGCGCCTTGAGAGAATCCTTCCAGTTTTGATCGGGAGTTTCACCGACACATGGCACAAAGTAGTGGTGTGAGCCTGGGATAAGCATCAGTGGGCCGTTAAATTCGTTGTTGTCTGTGAGCATTAGTGATGCGCTAACGGCTCGCATGTTTGGCATGCCATCTTCGCTGTGCCAGGTTTCGAAATCTGAGTGCCAGTTAAATCCACTGCCTTCAAAACCAAACTTGTCGTTAATCCGCGATTGATGGATATAAACTTCGCTTCCCAGTAGTTGGCGCACCATTCCCAGTATGCGAGGGTCACGCGTCAGGCGACTGAAACTTTGCGATAACTCGTGCATGCCGAAGACGGAACGGATATCACCACTGTTTGGGTCGTGAATTACCTTCTCATGTTTCTTGAGCTTTTCATCTTTCGCCATTTCTTTGAGCTCGTCGAAGAAGGGGGTCATGCGCTCCTGGTTGAAAAAGCCTTCAAACCAAAGAAAGCCGTCTCGTTCATAGCGAGAGAGTGAGACTTCATCAAGGGGCCCCTCCCAGCGATGTTGATTTCGTGAATGAACCACAGGGTCAGATCGTAAAATCGGGTCTTTGGCAGTATTCAAACGGGATGGGAAAGGATTGGATTTCAGGCCCATGTTATACCTCCATGTATTTGATAATAAGGTTATCAATAACAATCTGTGAAAGAGTTAATGATAATTTAAATTCGCAATCCTAAAAGTAAAGGCTTATCAAGGGGGAATGACTACTAGGTTGGTAATGTAAATTCCACTCTTTGATTTCTCAACAGAGGGCCGTTTTATTTAATAAAAATTAATCATTGTGTGTTTGGAATTTGTCTTTTCATGCATATTATGAATAGGTGAATAAACATGAATTACTTTTTGTAATGGGATCCAATGTTTCGATCTTATGCTCTATCCTGATTTCCTTGGGACGGTTAAATTATCTTATTTAATCTCCATAACAGAATTTTTTAAGGATAAATTGCAGTTAGAAATAACCAGGTGATTGGCGTCAAAAGGAGTGACCAGAGTTATGAACAATCAGCCCCCTAGACAAATGAGTGATCCTCGCGAACTTTACTCAAAACCGGAATTACCAGAACAGGAGCAGCCTATCCCTGGAGGGGAGGAGTTGATGCAGCCCAAACCTGATCACGGTGAGAAAAGTTATACCGGTTCAGGGCAACTTAGAGACTGTGTTGCTTTGATCACCGGAGCTGACAGCGGGATAGGTCGCGCAGTTGCGTTAGCCTTTGCACGTGAGGGTGCGAATATTGTGTTTACTTACTTGGAGGAGGATGAAGACGCTGAACAAACTATCAAGTTGGTGCGTGACGCTGGCAGGAAAGTGCTATCAATTAGAATGGATCAATCAAAGCGGAAAGAGTGCGATAGTGTAATAGCCCAGACCCTTCAGCAATTTGGACATCTTGATATTCTTGTGAATAATGCGGCTTTTCAGCAGACCTATAGTGAGCTGGGCGAGGTGCCTGATAATGAGCTCAGGCGCACGCTTAGTACCAACATTGAAGGAATGATTTATTTCTGCCGAGCAGCACTCCCGCACCTCCCGCCTGGTGGCAGCATTATTAACACTACATCCATTCAGGCATTCAAACCGAGCAAGAATCTGGCTCCTTATGCCGCCACGAAAGCCGCTATCGCAAACTTTACGTTGTCGCTAGCAGAAGAAGCGATTGCTAATGGTGTCAGGGTTAACGGGGTGGCACCAGGTCCAGTATGGACGCCCTTGATCCCATCGACATTCCCCCCTGATAAAGTACCGAAGTTTGGCGCTGACACTCTTTTGGGGCGACCGGCACAACCCGCTGAATTGGCCCCAGTGTATGTTTTTCTAGCTTCACAGGCTGCCAGTTACATAACAGGGGAAATATACGGTGTTACAGGAGGAAGCAAACAACTTTAGCGGAGTGCTCGAATTTCATGCGAAAGGAGGCTGGGAGTGTCACCCCCCCCCATGCTTAACTGACTACTGGAGTAGAGGGTCAACCAGCCTTTAGCCGCTGGGCGGAAGCTATCCCACCGCGAGCGGTAATGTGGCTATTCATTTTTTGCCACCGTCATTGCGTAGCTAAATAACTAAGAATGGGCAATGCTGCTGAACTTATGCACGTCGAACCCTTCATGTCTCGCTGTGCAATTAAGTCGCTCTATATAAACGTCCCTATTGCACGCTGGGTTGGCAGTAATAGCCGGACCTTAATGCCCGGTCCTTCACAGTTGTAGGCGCCAATCTCAGCAGCCAGTCCGATCACCATACTTTATACTTTCGCCATCACGCTTTGAATGATAGCGGTAGCAGGTCTCGCTGATGCCATAGACCCCGCAGGATAACGGGATGCTGATGTCGTGTTTGGCTACGCCATTCTTGGCCATTTCTGAACGCTGATATGGCCTTCTGCCTCAGTCTTGCGACAATGCCTCAATGATGCGTGCGCAAAACGCGTCAAGATCATCTGGGTTGCGGCTGGTAATCAGGCCATGGTCGTCGCAGACTTCTTTATCTTCCCAGGTGCCGCCAGCGTTGCGTATGTCGGTTTGCAAGCTGGGAAACGAGGTCAGCGTTTTCCCTTTCAAAACGCCAGCCTCTATCAACACCCAAGGGGCATGACATATAGCGGCGACAGGCTTGGGGCTATTTACAAAGTGTTTAACAAGAGATACTGCGTCTTGGTTCAAACGGAGAGCGTCAGGGTTGGCAACTCCCCCTGGCAAGACCAGTGCATCATAGTCATTTGCAGTCGCATCCTTCACCACTTTGTCTGATGGAAAACTATCGGCTTTATCGAGATGGTGGAAAGCTCTGATTTCACCTTTTTCCAGGGTGACAAGGTGCGGTTCTGCGCCGGCGTCCTGTAGGTCTTTCCAGGGGCGGGTGAGCTCAATTTGCTCAACGCCGTCGGTAGCCAGAAATGCAACTTTTTTTCCTTGCAGCGGTGCGCTCATTATAGTGCTCCTCTGATACTGACATATAAAAATTTACGTTTCGGATGGTAGGTTAGTAAAAAATAAGCAGGTAATCGATCATCCGGATCCAATCCTGCCGAAATCTCATCCAACGCCTATTGTGCTTAATTAAAGAGCAATGTGGCGGGGGCTGGTAATGAAAAAATGTAAAAAGTCGTCGAGGGTTTGGCGGCGCTAGAGAAGAGCAGGATCCGGCGCTTCGTTCAAAGGGTGTGCTAACTAGAAAAAGGTTGTTGTCCGTAATTGACTTGCAGCCTGGTTTGCGTAATGTTTTGTGGTGGTTTCCATGCCAGAGTAGCAGGCCGATACTTGAGTTCCAGAACGAGGAGGGATGCTATGCCTTATCCAAACAAAGAGGCACTGCCTGAAAACGTTACTGACAATTTGCCAGCCCACGCTCAAGAAATTTATCGCAAGGCGTTCAATTCAGCTTGGGATGAGTACGAAGACCCAAAAGATCGTCGCGATAACGCAAGTCGTGAAGAAACGGCTCACAAGGTGGCGTGGGCTGCTGTTAAGCAGGAGTATCACAAAGAGGGTGATCGCTGGGTCCGCACTGCTTGAGAGCGAGGCTTATTCCACCAATCTCGAAAACGTGACGGGTGCAGAGTAGAGCGTCCGTACTAGGCGAGTAGTTGGCTCTTAACAGCGCGCCACTAATGATGGGTGAAAGTAGCCGTTTGTTAAAGCGGCCTTGTGTCGACGCTAGCAACTGTAAGCGAAGTATGGGCGCTGTTGTTAGAGCCCAAGGTTGCGCATTATTTATTTCTCTCCTCACTAAATGTTTCGCATCACTGCTGAAGTATTATTTTGTTAGCAAGATTGTTTTTTGCTAGGTTGGAAAGTGTGATGTAGTATGCCGAAGGGTTAGTGGGTTAGGCCATTGATCATGTTTACCCAGAGAAGTTCCGTAGCGCAATTTCGCTTCGGTCGATCGCAAGAGCAACGTTATAAAGGAGTACGACAATGCGAAAATTTATGACTCGTGCAATGAACGCTTCCTTGCTGGCAGGCGGGGTGGCTATGAGTCTTTCAGCGGTTGCGGCAGAAGGGCTGTATACCATGGATGAGCTGAAGGATGCAGATGTTTTTGACAGCGCAGGTCAAGAGATCGGTGAGGTCGAAGATATTCTAATGGGTAACGATATGTCGGTGCATTCGCTGGTTATCGAGACGGGTAAAACACTTGGCCTCGGGGGCAATGATGTTGTTGCGGAGCGCGGGTCTTTTACCGTCGTTACGGCACCCGAAAAAGCCAACTTCGGTGGTGTTGAGTACGAAGTCCACATGGAAATGACTCAGGACGAGTTGAAAAAATTGCCTGAGTACAACGAAGATTGGTGGAATCAGACGAGCAAGAGTCTGCAACAGGGATGGGAAAATACCAAAGAGGCCAGCGAGAGTGCTTGGGAGAGCACAAAGCAGGCCACCTCGTCAGCTTGGAATAGCGCCAAGCAGAGTGTTGAAGAAATGGGTGACGACGTCGAGCAGTCGACTGATTAGGTCATTCCGGTTGGAAGCGCCCTGTAGGGCGCTTCCTGCATATTTTTCCTGCTTCCCTCCAGAACGAAAACGCTTAATCATAACGCCTGTTAAATGCCCCCCCCCCACTTGTGAGGCCAGTTATGGCCCAAAGGTGATCTGCTCTTGGCGTTCCCATTGCCGCAGTCGCCTTCAAGTCCACGATGAGTTCACATTCATTTTGTAAACAATAGACACGCTTGGTGTGTGTTTGGCGAAATGCATTTTCCGACATTTCTTCGTTGTTTTAACCGAGTCTTCTTGCAAACTAAAAATGGGGATAGGCGAATGGCCCTACTTCCATTGAGTGTATCTGCTTTCAGCATTAGTAATGCTCATCACAGTAGAGGGTGTGAACTTGAAGAAGCGATTCGCAGAAAAGTAAGCAACCTAAGTTTGAAAGATGCTGGCGTGGCCTTGGCGGTTAAAAGCACCACGGTTCTTTAGCGGGGTGTCGACCCGTTCGGCAGGTCAGGAATGAGGGTATGCTGCTTGACGAACAAAATTGGCGAAGCTGTGGAACTGTTAAGGTCGCTACGATGGATGTTTCTTGGTTTTGGTGAATCTAGAAATCGGCAGGTTACAAAAGCAAGCGATAAGTGCGAACTCTGAGGGCAATGAAAACCAGGTGGTGTAGCTGTAATACAGAGGTAAAGCGCATTTAGCTGCAAGGGGCAGCCTATAAAGCCGCCGCACTGCCTCAAATATATACTGCTAGACACGTTGGTTCATCTGCTGGGGGCGCAATCACAATGTGTGCGGTAAAGGCTATATGGACTATTGTTTGATGACTGAGGCGAGCGAAGAAAAGCTTTGAATGAAGTGCCATGGGCGCAGAATAATTGGATTTATTGATGAATTGGAAAATTGAGGCAGGCAAATAAAAAAGGTTCATCGCGGAATTCCGGGAAAAGCGGCTTTGATCTTCATGAAGAAGTAGTCGTTATCCCGGAAGCCGTACGCCATCCTCTTGATGACCTTGATCCTGTTGTTCATTCCTTCAAGCACG
>NZ_JBEDTY010000004.1:300000-410873 GCF_040119285.1 Alcanivorax sp. | reverse complement strand
AGTTTTCAGACCTTAGACCTGTATCAGGAAGAGCTTCATAAGGAAATTTCCCCCAGGAAGCACCTGACAGCAAGATCAAAACTATGAAGATATAATTTCCGATGCTCATAGCCTCAAAAAATTTAACAGCGTATTCAGTCGAACGATTCGACATATCTTTTTTCGACATATTTCTTAAAAGGCCATCGTATATAATTCCGATAAACCCATAAAACTTAGTAACTTACCCAGGAAGCGAGAACCTTTCGCATCTGACAAAACTCGAACGAGCGGCCTATTTCCCGGTGACTCCATGCACATTTAAGTCGCAATGCGAACCAAAGATCAATGACTTAGCGAATTTTGAGATATCTCCTACACGCATTTGCGCCCCGTTCTGTTGAGCACGGGCCTCCATAGCCCCAGCCTGCTATGGGTAAGGAGAACCCTATGAGCAATAGAACCACAGATATTCCGGTTTCCATTCCTGACACGCCCGTAAGGCTACTTGATCAATTCCGTGCCTGGCTGCGCACTAATCACTATCGTTACCAGACTGAACGAACCTATGTTCATTGGGTGGTTACCTATATTCGCTACCATGACCGCAGGCATCCTCGCGAAATGAGCTCCCCGGAAATACAGGCCTTTTTGACTCATCTCGCTACCCAGCGGCATTGCAGCCCTGCCACGCAGAAAATTGCCTTGAATGCATTGAACTGCTTCTACCGCAAATTTCTCAAGATTGAGTTTCCGGCTCTGAATTTTCGCCAATCACGCAAGTCTCGCAGGCCACCCGTCGTTTTTACCGACGAGGAGGCTCGCATCATCATTAAGCAGCTAAAAGATCCTTTCAAACTGATGGCTGAGCTTATGTATGGTTCCGGATTGCGAGTTTCTGAGGCCTTGAGATTAAGAATCAAGGATATGGATTTCGGCCAAGGCCAGCTCATTGTTCGTGAAGGAAAAGGAAACAAGGATCGAGTCACTGTACTTCCCGGCCAGTTACATGGGCGCCTGAAGCTACAGATCGATCTGGCCACCAGTTATTATAAGCAGGACAGGGAGAACGGGGTTGGCCCCGCATGGATGCCCTATGCGCTGGCGAGAAAGTACTCCGGCCAAGCTTCACAGTTGGGCTGGCAATTTATTTTCCCTTCCCGCGAGCCAGCCCGGGACCCACAGACTGGCATTATTCGCCGCCATCACCATCACCCAGATACCATTCGCAAGCAGATCAAGCATGCTGCACAGAAGGTCGGGATTGTTAAGCTCTGCGGCCCACATACTTTCAGGCACTCATTTGCTACAAGGCTACTGGAGAGCGGCTATGACATCCGCACGGTGCAGGAGTTGCTGGGCCACAGCGATGTGTCGACCACCGAACGGTATCTGCATGTTATGAACCGGGGCGGTCTGGGGGTGATTAGTCCGCTGGATAGGGGGTAGCAAGGTAGGCATGGGCGTTCAGCATCGAAATTTGATTTTAGCATCCGCCCTGCGATGTCGAGGTTTCAACTTAATTTCACCCATAAAAAACCCGGCTTTCGCCGGGTTTTGATCGCTTCAAGCGTGTTCTATGAAGCGTGCTGCGTCTCTTATTCGCTCCAGGCCAAGTCCAGCTCACGAGCGGCTTTCACATCATCCAGACGACGTACCGGCTGGGTGAAGGGCGCTTCTTTCACCATGTCCGGTTCGTTGCGCGCTTCTTCCAGGATCGCGGCCATGGCATCCACGAACTCGTCCAGCGCTTCTTTGCTTTCGGTTTCCGTGGGCTCGATCAGGAAGCACTCCGGCACCAGCAGCGGGAAGTAGGTGGTGGGCGCGTGCTGGTTGTAGTCCAGCAGACGCTTGGCGATATCCATGGCGGTGACGCCCAGCTCCTTCGCTTCTTTTGCGAAGGTGAGGATGAACTCATGGCTGGCACGACGATCCGGGTAGGCAGCAGTACAACCTACCGCTTCCAGACGCTTGAGCAGGTAGTTGGCCGCCAATGTGGAGAACTCGCCTACGCGAATCATGCCTTCGCGGCCCAGGGAACGGGCGTAGAAATAAGCGCGCAGCAATACACCGGCGTTACCCATAAAGGCACTCAAGTGGCCAATGCTGGTGTCCAGCGAGTCGGTGTCGACCCAGTGATAGCTGCCGTCATCGCGCTGGCCGGCCATGGGGGTGGGCAGGTAAGGCAACAAGCGTTCGGAAACACCGACCGGGCCGGCACCGGGGCCACCACCACCGTGGGGGGTGGCGAAGGTTTTGTGCAGATTCATGTGAATAACGTCGAAGCCCATGTCTCCGGGGCGCACCTTGCCGAGGATGGCGTTCAGGTTTGCGCCGTCGTAGTACAGCAAGCCGCCGGCTTCGTGCACGGCTTTGGCAATGTCTTCAACCTGCCGTTCGAACACGCCACAAGTAGACGGGTTGGTCATCATCAAGCCAGCGGTCTGTGGGCCGCAAGCAGCTTTCAGTGCTTCCAGGTCCACGTCGCCATCTTCGCCAACAGGAACTTCACGGACCTTGTAGCCACACATGACAGCGGTGGCCGGGTTGGTGCCGTGGGCCGCATTCGGGATCAGGATCTCGGTACGTTGATCATCCCCACGGGCATCGTGGTAGGCACGGATCATGGCGACGCCGGCAAACTCACCCTGGGCGCCGGCCATGGGCGCCAGGGATACCCCTTTCATGCCGGTGACTTCTTTCAGGAAATTCTGCAGTTCGAACATGCAGCTAAGGAAACCCTGGCTGTGGCTTTCCGGTGCCAGTGGGTGACGATTCAGAAAACCCGGCAGCATGGCAGCACGGTTGGCGCCACGGGGGTTGTACTTCATGGTGCACGAACCCAGCGGATAGAATTGCTTGTCGATGGCGAAGTTCTTGCTGGACAGGTTGGTGTAGTGACGTACCACCTGCATTTCGGACACTTCCGGCAGGCCCGGCTTTTCTTTGCGACGCAGATGCGCAGGAATGGCGGACAGCGTGTCTTCCGCCAGCGCCTTGGGCGCTTGGGAGGTGGCGCTACGACCTGGATGAGACAGTTGGAAAATCAGTTGTGTCTCGCTCATGCCATTTCCCTCCATTCGTTGAGGACACTCTTCAGGGCTTGTTCGAACAGCTGCAAATCCTGCTCGGAATGGACTTCGGTAGCATTCACCAGAATCGCATTATTCATGTCATAGTCGCCGGCCAGGCTCACGCCGCCCAGCACGTCTTTCTCGGCCAGCGCCGCCAGCACCTGATCCGCCGGCTTGGGCAGCGTCAGTACCACTTCGTGGAAAGTCGGCGCGGTGAAGGCACGCTCAACGCCATCGATAGCGGTGAGCTTGTCCGCCAGTGCCTGAATGTTGGCGTGGCAATGAGCCGCCACATTACCCAGGCCATCCGGCCCCAGCAGCGAGGTGTAAATGGTCGCCGCCGTCATGGCCAGGCCCTGGTTGGTACAAATGTTACTGGTGGCCTTGGAACGACGAATATGTTGTTCGCGGGCCTGCAATGTCAGGGTGAAGCCCTGCTTGCCTTCCATGTCCACGGTGCGGCCAATGATTCGACCCGGCATTTGCCGAACGTATTTTTGCTTGCAGCACATAAAGCCAAAGTACGGCCCACCGGAGGATAGCGGCACACCCAGCGGCTGGCCTTCACCCACAACGATATCTGCACCGTCTGCGCCCCATTCGCCAGGAGGCGTCAGCAGCGCCAGGGAGGTGGGGTTAACCACACCAATGACCAACATTTTGTTGGCATGGGCCCAGTCGGTGAGCGCATCCACTTCTTCCAGAGAACCGAAGAAGTTGGGCTGGCTAATCACCAGCGCGGCGTAATCTTCACCTTCATAGGGTTTGAGTGCATCTAGTGGGGTCTGCCCGCTAGCGGCATCGAAGCCCACCCTTTCCAGGGCCACGTCCTGATTTTCCACGATGGCCTGGGTCGCGCTTGTGTAGCGCGGGTTCACCGCGGTGGGCACCAGCACCTTGCGGGACTTGCTCTTGCGGTTAGCTCGCAGGCTCATCAACACCGCTTCGGCCAAACCAGAGGCACCGTCGTAGACAGAAGCGTTGCTCACGTCCATGCCGGTGAGGCGGGTCATCAGGGTTTGGAATTCGTAGATCACCTGCAGGGTGCCCTGGCTAGCCTCCGCCTGGTACGGGGTGTAAGCGGTGTAGAACTCCCCCCGGGTAGCAATTTCCCATACCGCCGCCGGCACGTGGTGCTGGTAGGCACCGGCACCGATGAAACTGACCGCGCCTGCATCCTGGGCAGCACGGTCGCTCATCAGCCGAGTGACGTCCATTTCGCTCAGCCCTTCAGGCAGAGCATCGAGCTTGCCAGCGGCTTTCAGGTGCGAAGGAATTTCATCGAACAAATCTTCGATGCTATCGGCGCCAATGGCGTCGAGCATGGCGCGCACGTCATCGGGGGTATGGGGGATATAGGGCATGGGGCTACCTGATGGTGTTGGTGTTGGCTGTCAGGCCACGATATTCTGACGCCGGCCTGACGCTTGACGCCGAAAGCCTAACGCTAAGCTAAAACCCAAAGCGTCGTGCGTCCGCCGTCTGGCATCCGGCTGCGAATAACGGCTAGCTGTTATTCGCTATCGATCTGCGCCTGGTACTGGTCGGCGGTGAGCAGATTGTCCAGCTCGCCTTCGTCGGTGAGCTGCACTTTGAACAACCAGCCCCCTTCATAGGGAACGTTGTTAACCAGCTCGGGTTCATCTTCCAGTGCTTCGTTGATTTCAACGATTTCGCCAGACACCGGGCTGTAGATGTCGGAGGCCGCTTTTACGGATTCCACTACCCCGGTTTCATCGCCAGCGGCCACAACCTGGCCCACTTCCGGCAGCTCAACATAGACCAGATCGCCCATGGCATCTTGGGCGTGGTCGCTGATGCCCACCGTGGCAACACCGTCTTCTACCTTGGCCCACTCATGGCTGGAGGCATAACGCAGCTCGGCTGGAATCTCGCTCATTGTTTTCTCCTGTTAAGAGTCGCTTGCTCGCGGCATGCCGCACGCATGCACGCTGAAATGTATTCAGTAGCCGCATTGCGGGCGACTACAGAAGGTATGTCTTGCCGGAGATGCCATCGGCATGTCCGGCCTAATAAATAGGCCCGCCGCATGTTGCGTGCGGCGCGCAGCATGCTGCTACTGTTCCTTGTACACCGCTTTACCATTACGCACGAACGGCGGCTTAACCACCTGAGCCGCCTGCCGTTTATTGCGAATTTCCACATCCACCTTACCGGTGGCGCCGGCGGGCAAGCGGGCCAGAGCGATTGATTTACCTAACGTGGGCGCGAACGTGCCGCTGGTAATTTCCCCTTCTTCCCCATTCGGCATCAAAACTTTCTGATGGGCACGCAATATGCCCTTGCCTTCCAAAATCAGACCCACCTGTTCGCTGTGGCCATTTTCTTTCTGGTTCAGCAGGGGCTGGCGACCGATGAACTCGCGGTCATTCAGCATTACGGTCCAACCCATGTTGGCTTCCCATGGCGTAATGCTCTCATCCATATCGTTGCCGTAAAGATTCAAGCCCGCTTCCAGACGTAGCGTATCGCGAGCCCCCAGCCCAATAGGCGATACACCCGCTTCAAGCAATTGCTCCCACAGGGCCACCGCATCGGCGTTAGGCAGCATGATTTCCACGCCGTCTTCGCCGGTGTAGCCGGTGCGGGCAATCATCCAATCACCGTCTTCCGCGAAGGCAAAAACCTTCAGGCTTTTCACCGCCTCGGCGCGGCTGCCATTCAAAAGGCCAGCAAGAATGTCACGGGCCTTGGGCCCCTGAATCGCCAACATGGCCAGTTCTGGGCGCTCATGAATATCCACGGCAAAACCGCCAGCGTGTTTTTCCATCCAGGCCAGGTCAGTTTCGCGGGTCGCGCAATTTACCACCAGTCGGCAGCCACTGTCCCGCTTGTAGACGATAAGGTCGTCGATTACGCCGCCACTATCGTTGAGCATTCCGGTATAGAGGGCACGGCCGGAATCAATACGGTCCACATCGTTGGCCAGCAATTGGCGCAAGTAGTCACGGGAACCGGCGCCGGCGATATCGACTACGGTCATGTGAGAAACGTCGAACACACCGGCATTTTGGCGCACGGCGTGATGTTCTTCGATCTGCGACCCATAGTTGATGGGCATATCCCAGCCGCCGAAATCCACCATTTTGCCACCGGCGGCGAGATGAGCGTCGTATAAAGCTGTGCGATGAGCCATAAAAAACACCATGGAACGAGTGAGTGGGAATTATATCGACCCGGGACCGAGCGGCATAGGCTGGGCCACTAATCTGCCCAATGCGGGTAGAACACCCCGTCGAGCCTGCTGCCCGCTCCCGAGTCACAAAAAAGCCGACCCGCAGGCCGGCTTGAGTGCCACTGTTAGAAACAGTGAGGTTACTGCGGTTCCTTAATGGACCCGCTTTGGAAGGTGAGGTTCACTCCTCCAGCCGGAAGCTGCAGATCAATGGTGGCCACCGGCCCACCAATGCGCACATCAATGTTCTGATCCGCCGTGCTCAGCAAGCTGATAACCAACCTGCCATCTGGCAAAAAGTCCACAGGGCCCAACAATTGCAAATCATCCATAGGGTAACCGTGCAGATTAAAGGGCAACCCCAGTGGGGCCTCCATTTCAGGGGCATCCAGCAGCAGATCCAGTGTGAGGTCAAACATTAACTGATCTTCCTCCTCGTCATAGCGAATCCACCCGATTAACGGCAGCGTCCGGTTGCCGCTGCTATCTTCATCATAACGGCCACGCATTACCAAGGGCTCGGTGGGCACGTTAGGGCTGACCAAACCGGCGATCTGTGCGTAAACACTGGTGTTGGTTGTCATCAACACGGGCGGATAGAGGATGACTTTGAGCGCTTGCTCCGCTTCATCCCAGCCAGCGATATCGGCAATGATCCCGCCATTGAGATAAGTAAACTTATCCGCCGGGCAAGTATCGTTAATATTGCAGCCGATGTTTGCCGCCGTAACCAGCCCGCCAACATCAGTGACAGCCAGCTTGGCGGCATTGGTCGGTGACGGGTACAAGCCGCTGCCCGGCGGCTCTTCCGTCGCTTTGAGTTCAGTATCTTCCAGCTCAAAGTTGGCATTCACGTCTGACTTGGGCAGATTACGCAATGGCAGCAGCACATTGTCGTTTGCCGGTGCACCCGTGAAGGCAATGGCCATGTTCGGGCCACCCTCATCCGCATCCGGACCTAATAGCTGGGCGGTTTGCAGGGGCATATTGTCTTGCGAGCAAATCACATCACCGCCACAACCGGCCCGCTCATGGGACGCCAGCACATAACGATACAGGGTGCCGTCTTCCCAGGGCTGTTGCGGGGTAATGGTCAGCTTGCGGGTTTCCGAGGTCAGATGACCGGGCACCACCTCCAGACAATTACCCGCTGTGTCTATTTTTTCCACCCGAACACTGCCTTGCCCGCACGCTGAACCCAGCCTCATGCTATCGGCGTCCATGTTGCGCGAGAACTGCACCTCAATGGAGCGGTTAGCAGGCAAGGTTGGCACCGGCAACAGATCACCGGCATCATTTTGATAGGCACTGGCACACTGCCCCTGAATGCCATTGGCCAAGTTTTCGCTACCTGGGTCAATGGCGCAGGGGAAGCCCGGATACACTGTGGTGGTATAGGGCGTGCGCGCGCCACTGGTAGTGGTGGCATCGACCATGGTGAAGTCGAGGGTTTGCGGGTTGGCCGGGTTGCCACTCAGGTCCTGTACGCCATCGGTGAATACCACTTGGTAATCGGTGCCAAATGCCAGCGGGGCATCCGGGGTGAGCACCAGGGAAGCACCGTCAAGACGCCACTGGAAGGGCACCGGGGCTCCCTGCTGAGTCAGCCTCACTGTGGTGCCCGGAATAATGGTGTCCTGGTTTGGCGTCTCATCAAAGTTCAGCACCACCGGGTCGCCGGGGCGGAAGCGATCGGCGTAGTCGCCAGGTTGCCAGCTTTGCAGCCCCGGGCCGGTAATATCAACTTCGGGCTCGGGCGCATTTACCTGATCCAGGTAAGATTCCATATGGAGGCTGAGCACACCGTAGGCGGTTTCCAAGCCCAGCACCTCTGGCTCTACCACGCCTAGGGCATCGATGACCATACGGCCATCTACAACAATAGCGCGCCCCACCAGCTCGACCTGCAACAGCGTTTGGGTGAAGGCGCCGTTGGCGCGGGAATCTGCCGTGGAGAGCGCCAGATCCAGAGTCAACTGCACCCGCCGTGGCGCTTCCGGAACAGTGCTATATGGAGCCAGTGAAAGATACCCGGAGGCGTCGGAGAGGAAGCTGACGGTCACCTCGCCGGAGTCGAAACTCGCAGGTAAATTGCCGGCAATCAGCACATCCAGAGACTCCCCCTTGAGGATCGAACCTTTGCGGATTCGCAGCGGGGCGGCGTCCGGATAATTGGGCACAAATCCCAACTCCGCAAACACATTACCAGAGAGCTTGGCGGCTGTGGCATCGCCTAACAGCGTACCAATCAGCGGCACGCAATTAATCGGATCACCGCTCAGCGGCGACAGCATAACGCCACCCTCGTTACACTCCTTGGTGGGGTCTGTGGCCATGGCCTCCAGCACCAGGGTTTCCCGTGGGGTGGAATCTTTCGGGGTCAGCTGAATGCTACTGTCCCCACTATAAGCCACGCCGGTTTTACTGGTCAGGGCTGCACCCAGCTGCAGGGTGTATTCGTTGCCCGGGGTCAGGTCTTTCTGCGGATCCAGGGTTAGCCGTGTGCCATCTACCAGCAAGGTGGCCGCAACCCTGTTTCCGCCAGAATCGCGCAAACTTACTGTGGTTTCATCCACGGTAGTGCGATCCAGCGGCTGCGAGAATTGCAGGTGAATGGTGGAAAAATCCATGAACGGCTGGTCGGCCCCAAACGGCATACGCCGGCTGAGCACCAGCTCATCGCTTAACTGCTGGCTGGTGTGCGGGCCTTTTGCCGCGGAGGCAGTGGTAAAGCTCAGGGTGCCATCACTGAAGCCCGCCAGGCTGACACCGCTCACGCTCAAGGTGTAATCACTGTTGAACGCCAGCGCCTGGCGCGGCGTGACAATCACTGAGCGCCCCTCATCGGCCTCACTCACGTCCACCTCGACGGCGCCGCCCGGGCCAGTAAGGGTAATATCCTCCGACGCCAGATCCCGTGCTTCGGAAAACTGCACCACCACTGGAGCGTGCACCGAGACCTGAGTCTGGGCATCTGCCGGGTAGCTATAGAATACGTGGCCACGATTGCGCTCACTGTAATCCACCGTCTGCTTACTGCCATCACCACCGCAGGCGGTCAGGACCAGTGCGGCAGCAAAAAATAGGCTTGTTCGCATCATTGTGTTTGCCTCCCGGAGTTAAAATTTAAGAGTGATCGAGCCGCTGATCACATTCACTTCGCCGCTGGCCTCCACTTGCTCGCTGGGCTGCGGGTAGACGGCAGACTGGGTGTCGTAAACATCAAAGGTGCGGTCTTCCAGAATCTGGTGTTGGTAAGCCAAATCAAAGCGGACCGGGAAGGCAAGGATGCGAGGAGCCTTGTATTCCGCAGTAACCCCTAGGCCGATGATCCATTTGTCAGTATCCAGATAATTCACATCTACCGAGGCATTGGACTCCAGCGGCGATTCGCTATAGGCCACCCCACCGGTGAATGAGAAGTTTTCATTGAGACGGAACTGGGTGCCGATACGCGGGATCACCACATCCTGGAACTTCAGCTGACCGGGCTGACCACTCACTGTCTGATCCTTGATGGTGTCATTGCTAAACTCGTCTTCCAGAGCGGACCATTCCTGCCACTCCAGGGTGACACCGGTACGCCACCGGCCTGACCGATACTGCACGCCACCGGCCAGAATATTGGGCTGGTAGGAATCCAGCGTATTGATATTAAATATCAGGCCCGGGGTGGGAATCACGCCGGGAATCACCGCCGTGGCGTCCACTTCGGTTTTGGTGTTGGCGTAACCGCGATAGGAAAAGGCGGTTTCTAACCCGTTAAACCAACAATCATCGCCCTCAGCACAGAAAGTTTCCCCCCAATCCATACTGATACCGAAAGTGGGACGAACCGATGGTTTCGCCGATACGTCCAGCTCTTCGTACTGGGTATTGCCGTCCAAGTCGGAGGTGACCCTCAGATCCGCCGCCGCATGCAGGGTAATCCGTGCGCTGACGCCCACATCGATCCCCCGCCACAGCTGGGTGGCGCCGCCGAGGTTCAAGAACAGGGGCTGCCGGCCATATTCAAAATACTGGCCTTGCTGGGAGGTGGCAGAATCGAACGCGAGCATTTCCTCCCCGTATTTTTCCACCCCTAACATCATGCCGAAGTAAATCGGATGGTTATATTGGGTGAGCGAGGTCAAGTCAGTTTTCATACCCAGCAGCACTTGCTGGGAGGGGGAATCCTGTAGCAGGTCACCATTACGGATTGGCGCATCGGCTCCGCCCAGACTTTGCGCCCGCAGTTCATGATCGGCATGCATCAGACCGATGGTCAACTCACCGCGAGAGTCCTGGGCCAGGGCCGCAGGGTTATAATACGTAGCAGAAACTTGATTGCTAAAGAGGCTCAGAGCCTGCGCTGAAGCAATATCTGAGGGCAATACACCATAGGTGGTGCCGATATTTCCCATGCTCGCCAAGGCAACAGATTGCACCAGCACACCACCGACTACGGCAGCGACACGTCCCGATAAAGACACCGTCATTTGTTGTACTCCCTCGCTGTTTTCTTGTTACTTTTACGTTATTTGTCGCCAAGGCAGCGACGGGGGCTTGCCTTATGCAAAAGTGAACATGCATTTACATAGGTAGAAAGCGCCATTTATCATTGATCCGTACAAGTAAATGTAAAATTCTTTTAAATGGCGACAAAATGCATAGTGGCGCCCACGATAACGGGCCAAGGGCGGGCTAGCGAAGGAGAAGAAAAACAAGAGGGTTATTCACAACGAGCAGCCAACAGCTGTAAACACAAAGCACTGCGTCCGCCGACTGACCAACTTCACTTTACCTCCCTCAAGGCCAACCAAGGTGATTTCCAAGGCATCTCTTTCGCTTGTGCATTCTGCAGCGGGCCTTCTTGCCCCACATCATCAATAGGCAGGCCTTTGACATTGCACTGCAGACCCAGCGGCACACTTAGCCCCGGTGCCAACTCCGCCCCTCACCCAGGTTCAGGAACAACCGCTGGCGGCGGTACCGCGTGAACCGCCCTTGCTGGGAACCTGTGAGTCCCAGGGTTACCGTTACTGGTCCCCCCGATGCAGCAAAGCAGGGGCAGGTTAGGGGTCAGGTAGGCAGGATTAAACTAAAGAGCGGGGCTGGGATAGTGGACTTGGAGATCCCTTGGGCTGCCCCAACTTGGGTAAGGTGCGAAACGGTCATAGCGCCTTTCCGGCGTTGGTTATTTAGCGCCGTCGGCTCAGCACGAACACCGGCACCAGCCCCAGCAACACCAGAGTAAGCGACGGGGCAGCGGCGCGCTGCCACTCCCCTTCGGCGGTCAATTCGTAGATACGCACCGCCAGGGTATCCCAGCCAAAGGGACGCAGCAGAAGAGTGGCGGGCATTTCTTTCATCACATCAATGCCCACCAGCAGCAAAGCGGTAAACAACCCCGGCAACATCATCGGCAGATAGACGCGGCGGCTAACCTCCGATGCACTGGCACCGAGGGTACGGGCAGCGTCCACCAAACTGGGCCGCACCTGTTGCAGAGCGTTTTCCACCGGGCCAAAGGCCACTGCCAGAAAACGCACCACATAGGCTAGAATCAGCGCCGCCAGCCCGCCCACCAAGGGAATCGACAACCCCCACTGATCCAACCGGGCTTCCACGGCACTGAAGCTGACCATGATGCCCACCGCCAGCACTGAGCCAGGCAGAGCATAGCCCAACGTCGCCAACTGCACCGAGCCCGACACCACTCTGGAGGGCTGGTGACGCTTCACCCAAGCCAACCAGCTGGCCAATACCAAAATCAATGAAGCCGCCATAGCCCCCAGCAAAAAAGTGCGCCAGATCAGGCTGACAAAGCGACTATCCAAGCCTTCGATACCGGTGCCCACCACCCAATACAACAGCCGGCTCACCGGCAGCAGGAATGCCATGAACAACACAGCAAAGGCAAACACCGAAATGCCCCAGGCAAACCGCGGCCGCACCCGCATTATTTGCCGGCCACCCAGCTCACTAAACCGGGCACGACGCCGGCCACGGCGCTCCAGCCACAATGACACCAGCACAAACAGCAGTAGCAAGGAGGCCAGCTGCGCGGCCGCCTGCAAATTAAACAAGCCGTACCAACTCTTGTAGATGGCGGTGGTAAAGGTATCGAAATTAAACACCGACACCGCGCCGAAATCGGCCAGGGTTTCCATCAAGGCCAGCGCCAGCCCTGCAGCAATGCCCGGCCGGGCCATGGGCAACGCCACCTTCAAAAATGCCCGTAGCGGGCCATCACCAAGAATGCGCGCCTGCTCCAGCACAGCACGCCCCTGAGCCTGAAAAGCCAGCCGCGCCAGCATGTACACGTAGGGGTAAAGCACCAAAGAAAGAGTGACCACGACCCACAGGGGGTGGCGGGCACTGAATCCGGGAAAGGCCGGCCACCAGGCGCGCACCTGGGTTTGTATCGGCCCGGCGTAATCGAGCAGGTCCACCAACACGAACGCCAGCACATACGCCGGCATGGCCATGGGCAACAACACTGCCCATTGCAGCCAGCGACGACCTGGGAACTCCAAGGTCGCCATACACCAAGCCAGAGTAATGCCCAGCAGCGAAACGCCAATGGCCACACCCACCATCAAGAACAAGGTGTTCCCAATCAGGCGCAGCAGCACCGTATCCATCAGGTGCTGCCAGGTAGCCCACTCTTGCTGTCGCCAGGCAGCGAGCAACACCAGAATAGGCACCACAACCAACAGGGCCAGCGCAATCACGCTGGCCCCACTGCACGAAAACCCGCCGCGCCGCATCACCGCTTAGCGATACCCGGCACGGTCCATCAGTTTCACCGCCTCGATCTGTAGGGCACCGGCGACACTGACATTAAGATCATCGGCCTTGAACTCCCCCCATGAGCGCACTTCTTCTGGCGGTTTCACCGACACATTCACCGGGTATTCCAGGTTGCGGTCGGCTAACAGTTCCTGAGCCGCGGGTTGAGTCAGCCACTCCAGCAGGTCCTTGGCTTTTTCCGGGTGCGGTGCATTCACAGTAACCCCCGCTCCAGAGATATTCACATGCACGCCACTGGTATCCTGATTGGCCCAGAATAGCTCCAACGGTAGCTGTGGGTTATCTCGCTTCATGCGACCGTAGTAGTACGTATTAACAATGCCCACATCGCATTGCCCTGCAACGATCGCTTCCATTAACGCGGTATCATTGGAGAATACATCTGTGGCTAAATTGGCCACCCAACCACGTACGATTTCCTCGGTTTGCACTTTGCCTTGACGCTCAATCATGGTCGCCACCAATGACTGGTTGTACACCTTCTTGGATGTGCGCAGACACAGGCGCCCTTTCCATTGAGGATCCGCCAGGTTTTCATAGGTGGACAACTCACTGGGCTGTACCCGGTCGCGTGAGTAAACCAAAGTACGCGCGCGCACTGTCAGGCCATGCCATTGTTTTTTCGGGTCAGTGAGTGCCGCTGGGACATTGTTGCTCAGTACCACCGACTCCACCGGGCTAAGCAGCCCTTTTTCAGCGGCGTTCCAGAGGTTACCGGCATCCACAGTGATTAGCATGTCCGCAGGGGAACGCTCACCCTCGGCCTGTAAGCGGGCGGTAAGGGCCGCAGCATTATCGGTGATATAACGAATACGCACCCCGGTTGCCTCGGTGTAGGCATCGAACACCGGTTTAATAAGATGATCATTGCGAGAGGTATAAACCACCAACTCTTCATCAGTGGCAGGCTCAGAACACCCCCACAGACCAGACGCCATAATCACGGCGCCCACTACGATGCCAAACACGCGCATATCCATTCGCTCCAACTATTTCTAAACAAGAATGATTCTTAACTGATGGCAGTATGCCAGCTAACGTCGATGAGCTCTAGCGCCGCCCGCGGGCGGTTTCGCTTTAACGGGAAGATCCGTGCTTCGCCCCATGGCCTGACGAGCAAAAAAACCTTTCACTGGGCCCGCCTGATTTACCCAACGCATGCCCGTGTTACGCAACCAGCGCACCGGCATGGCCCGCTGTTCAAACAGGGACTGGAATCCACGCATGGCATTTTGCATCAACAAATTTTCTCCGCGACGGCGGCGTTGATAACGGGCCAGCGCTCGAGGATCAGCACAGCCGCGACCCTGTTCACAGGCCCCTGCTACTTCTTCCGCCAACACAGCGGCATCCAACAACCCCAGGTTCACGCCCTGCCCGGCTAATGGATGAATCACATGGGCTGCATCTCCCACTAGCGCCAACCCTGTTGATACATACTGGCTAGCATGGCGCTCCTGAATGGGAAACACCGCCCGTTCACTAAGCAGAGACACTGACCCCAGAGCGTCGCCCACGGCAGCTTGCAATTCCGCCGCAAACGCCACCGCGTCCTTGTCTCGCAGTGCCGCAATTCGCTGCGGCCAACCGGACCAAACAATAGAGCACTGCCTTTGATCATCCTGACCTTCGCCAGTAAATAACGGCAGCAACGCTAACGGCCCGGTTTCCATAAACACCTGCCTGGCACAACCGTTATGGGGCTGTTGCGTGGCAATGGTGGCCACCAGCGCATGGTGTCCACTATCGCGGGGGCCACCGCTGATGCCCGCCTGCTCTCGCACTTGCGAACGGGCACCATCGGCGCCCACCAGCAAGTCAGCCTGCCAGAACGAATCGCCACTGCGCACGGCCCATTGTCCAGTCGTGGTATCACGCCGCAGGGCATCGACCGGCACACCGCATTGCCAATCCAGCGTGGGCAAGGTCGCGGCTTTGCGATACAAAGCGGCGGCCAAATGCCCGTTCTCCAGTAACCAGCCCAAACTCTGCGCCCCGATCTCTTCCGCCCGGAATAACACTTCCCCGGTACCATCCTGATCCCACACCTGCATGGCGTGATACGGCTGCACCCGCGACAGATCCAGACAATCCCACACTCCGGTATTACGCAACAGCCAGTGGCTAGCCTCGGTAAGCGTAGACACCCGTAATTGTGCCGCCCCTTCAGGCATGGTCGGAGCAGGCGCCCCGTCCAGCACGGTGACGGTAAGCCCCTGCTCCGCCAGCAGCACCGCCAGCAGCCCGCCAGTCATGCCACCACCGACGATGACGATATGTTTCTTTTCGCTTGCAGGCGACACGCTATTGGGTTGCACGCTTTGTCCTCACGTTTTTAAGTGCTTTCACAATCCCATGGCCCGTTTCGCAAAACCGCTGCGTAGCCCGGGTAAAATATCCATCGCCACTAGCCCCAGCTGGCGGCTGTGTGCAAAAAGCGGGTGCTGCACCCGGAACAATTCTGGCACCCAACGAGACGCCTGGCTGATCATGGCCTGATCCTTTTCCCGTTTTTCCGCGTAGGCTTGCAAGGTCACCAAGCTACCGGGGTCTGAATTGCCGCCCACGGTTTGCGCCAGAGCCAACAAATCCCGCACCGCCAGGTTAAAGCCCTGCCCGGCCACCGGGTGCAAGGTATGGGCGGCGTTACCGACCACCACCCCATGAGGCACCACCTGTGCACAGGCCTCGGTGAGTACCAGCGGATAACGTTGGCGCTCGCCGATGCTGGAAAGGCGTGGCGCGCCTGCCGGGCAACGGGCCTGTAATTGTGCCAGTACTTCGTTATTCTCCAACGCCATCCAACAATCCACCTGCTCGCGCGGCCCTGTCCACACCAACGCCATACGCTGATCCGGCAACGGCAATAAGGCCATGGGGCCATCATTCAAAAAGCGCTCGTAGGCGATCCCTTCATGGCCCGCCGCCAAAGAGACATTGGCAATCAACGCATCGTGCCCGGTGTCATGCTCCCGTGCGCTGATCCCCAGCCACTCCCGGGTCTTCGATCGAGCGCCATCGGCTGCGACCAATAACGGTGTTTCGAGCACCTCACCACAGGCCAGACTCACCTGGTAGCCACCCTCAACACGACAGATACCAGACAGCGTTTCCGGTGCCCGCACTTGAATGCTCTTATCCGCAAACAAGGCGCCGAGCAGCACAAACCCCAGCCAGCGGTTTTCGACTACTGCGCCCAACTGATCCACGCCCTCTTCATGGGCGGATATGCGGGTAATGCCAAGCCGGGATTGTCGTGACACATGTACCGTATCAATGGCAGCGGCGTGCTCGCGAATGGCGCCCGCCAGCCCAAGATCATCCAGCACCGACAAAGTGCCTGCGGACAAGGCCGTACTACGGGCATCAAAACTGGGGGTCAACGGCGGGGACTCTGGCAACGACAACGGGTGGCTTTCGACCAACACCACTCTGCCCGCCCCATGATGGCGCAACAATAGCGCCAGCAAAGCACCGGCCATACCACCACCCACGATCACCAGAGGTTGCTGCGTCATTCCAACGTCCATTTTCACTATCCAGGCCCCGCTTGAGGCGCGAAGTTGCAGGGCGAGCTCCAAATTGAAAAGCACAAATCAGAGGTTGTCGGCCCTTCAAAGCCGTACCCGCGATCCAGCCACCTTCGTGCTCGGCACAACGCACTCTTCACGCTTCAACGTTAAACGTTCAATTGCCTTTCATTATCTTTTCGATACCCGCCACATCCTTGGGCACCTCGTGGCTAAGGACTTCGCACCCGGCTTTAGTTACCAGCACATCATCTTCAATACGAATGCCAATACCACGCCATTGCTCCTCCACGGACGTATCATCCGGCGCCACATACAACCCCGGCTCCACCGTCAGAACCATCCCCGGCTCAAGCTGACGCCATTGCTCCTGAACGCGGTAGTCACCGACATCATGCACATCAAGGCCCAACCAATGACCGGTGCGATGCATGAAAAAGGGCCGATAGCCTTCGGTTTCCACCAGCTCGTTAAACTCGCCTTTTAACAGGCCCAGGTCCATCAAACCCTGGGTAAGAATGTTCACCACCTGTTCGTGGGGCGCGTTCCAGTGATTGTCTGGATGGGTGGCTTCGATGGCGGCGTACTGACTGGCTAAGACCAGCTCATACAAGGCTTGCTGTGGCTTGCTGAATGTACCATTCACCGGAAAAGTACGGGTGATATCCGAGGCGTAGTATTCCAGCTCGCAACCGGCATCCACCAACACCAGGTCACCGTCTTTCAGTTTCCCGGTATTTTCGATGTAGTGAAGAATGCAGCTATTCGGCCCACCGCCGACAATGCTCGGGTAGGCCGGGCTGCGCGCCCCATGGCGCATGAACTCGTGGATGTATTCCGCTTCCAGCTGATATTCCATCATGCCCGGCTTAACCGCCTGCATGGCCCGCACATGGGCGCCAGCGGAAATGCTCGCCGCCTTACGCATGATTTTGCCTTCCGCCGCGGACTTGAACAGTCGCTGGTCGTGCAGATGATGCGCCAAGGCCACGAATTCACCGGGCGGATGCGCTCCGCTACGCACTCGCTCGCGGATACTGTTCACCCAGCCCATCAGGCGCCGATCGAATTCACTGTCGTGGCCCAGGTCGTAATAGAACCGCTCGCTGCCTTCGATCAGGCCCGGTAGAATTTCATCAATATCGCTGATCGGGAATGCATCGTCCGCATCATATTCAGACACCGCCCCTTCCGGCCCTGCACGGTAGCCGTTCCAGATTTCCATGCTGCGGTCACGATCGCGGCAAAACAGCACATACTCACCGTGCTCGCGACCCGGCAACAACACCATCACCGCCTCCGGCTCAGCAAAGCCGGTGAGGTACCAGAAATCACTGTCCTGCCGGTAGGGGTACTCCACATCCCGGTTGCGGGTGCGTTCCGGGGCGGCGGGGAGGATGGCGATGCTATTAGGCCCCATGATCGACATCAGGTCCTGGCGACGCAGGGCGAATTCCTCACGGCTGATACTCAAAACTACTCCTTAACAGGCACTTATCGGTTTCCGCGTGTAGCGTCAGGCACGCCGCTTCCTTCAATGACGGGTTGGCGGCGTCTTGTCAGCCGGCGCTGAAGCCGGCTTGTCCTGATGGCGCATGACCAGTTCAGTGTAAATCATCAGGGCCGACATCCGGCAGTGTTCGGCAACCTGCTCATACATATCCTCTTCCGCGTCGCCGTCATCATCAGGCGTAGCCACCTGGCTGATGGCCGCAAGGTCGGACAGGGACTCCTGTACACCCGGCGACAAATCCTTGTCGTGAGTATTGGCAGAACCGGTACCGAAACCCACTAAAAACCCCTCGCTCCATTGAGCAAGGGCCGCCACTCGCAGGCCGAGATCATCGTCATCGGCCGGCAACAGCAGTGTGAGCTCTAAGCCAGTGCCCTGATAGCCCGCATGTAGCTGGTCACGTACGGCCAGCAGGGCGCCGTTCATTTCGGCGCCGAAACCCTCGGGCATATCCACATGAGCCGCCAGCACACCAAGCAACTCTTCATTATGGCCACCGTGCCCAGTCGCTAACAGGCCAGCAATCACACCTTGCAGCTCGCTGGGAGAGTGCTTTACGCCGGCGGCCGCCAGCCCTTGGACGAGAACCTCAAAATCAATATTGTTGGACATGCGTCTTTCCGTTTTCAACAGCCACTGTTCCGCTAGCGCGGCGGCCCCCGGAAGCAGAGTTGGGGATTACCTGAGAAGTGCGGCCTAAGTGGCTATCACACTTGAATTTCATTGACCCTTGCAGACCCCACACCTATAGTACAAAAAACCTGCAATTTAGGTTGGGGCGCCATTACCGACACATACCGGTAAGGTGCAGGGGAGCTACCTTAGGCGAACAGCGGTCATTTTGCCATGACGACAGAACAACAACTGAGGCAACTGGAGGCCCGGGTCGATGACCTGCTACGCATCAGCGCACGGCTTCGCCAAGAGAACCAAGCCTTGTATGAGCGCGAAGGAAAACTGGTTGAAGAACGGGCCCGGTTACTGAAAAAAAATGACGCGGCCCGCAATAAAGTCGAGGCCATCATTTCGCGTTTGAAATCTCTCGAACAGGAGTCTTGAAAGTGGCCTCCTGCCTGACCCACAGCCAATGCGGTGTAATCCCGAATGTCTAACGAAAACTCCCTGGTAATTCATCTACTGGACAAGGAGTATCGCGTCGCCTGCCCCGCCGGGGAACAGGACAACCTGCTGGCGGCCGCACGCTACCTAGACGAACAAATGCGTGAAGTGCGCGATGCTAACGTGATCGGCCTGGAACGCATCGCCATCATGACCGCCCTGAATATGAGCCACGAACTGCTCCGCGCCCGCCAGAGTGTCTCCCAGGACTCCGAGAGCGAAGCCCGGGTCCAGGCCCTTCTTGGCCGCTTGGAAGAAGAAATCCAGGCCTTCGAAGACGCCCGCCGCAAGCTTTGAATGACGAGTTAAACGTTCAAGGTTGAAACGCGCCCCTTCTCGTCGCCATGCAACTCACTTCAACGCCGCATGCCAGCCTTTCTCTTAAGCATGGTCATCGCGCTTGTGAGCGACGCAAGTCTCGCCAACTGACGGCAGTCTTTTTTCGTGTTTCAACTCGCAACTCTCTCTCCTGTCAAGGCTGACCCCGCCCCCTCCGCACTGTTATAATGTCCCCAAGTGCTTCCTGGCCCGTGCGCCAGAGGGTCAGGTCCCTGAGCCGATAATGTACTACCCGGGGGCATATATTGCCTTGTCCGTGTGCATGTCCGCCTATTGAGCGGAAAGCCTGAGGGCAATGCTGCTGCCTCCACCTTGAGCCTTCGGTTCAAGGGTCAAACCCACAGCGGCGGGCCGGGAAGCACCCTTATATTATGGTCTGACGCCGGATGCCGGATGCCTGACGCGACAATTACCGCCACGCGACAACGCCAGCAACTGCGCCGCCAGTTCCGACAGCGCCGCCGTGCCCTAAGCCGTGGCCAGCGACGCCGCGCCAGCGCCCGTTTTGGCCCTGCCTTAACCCGAGCTATTAAACATCGCCCCGCTCGCCACATAGGCATTTATTTACCTAATGATGGCGAACTGGATCTGCAACCGGCTCTGCGCCACCCTCGCTTTCAGCAAGCCTGTACTTATCTGCCCTTTGTTGACCCTCTGCGGCCCGGCTATCTGCAATTTCGTCTCTGGCAGCACCATCACCCCATGCGACCCAATGCCTACGGAATACAGGAACCCGCCCTGCGCTATCGCGGCCGAGCGCTATGGGCTCTGGATGTGATTATTTTGCCGGCAGTGGCGTTTGATGAGGCGGGATATCGGCTGGGAATGGGCGGGGGCTACTACGATCGCACCCTGGAACAACTGGCAAGGCATCCCCGCCAACCACGGCTGGTGGCTGCAGGTTACGATTTTCAGAAAATGGAGCGAGGAGAGCTACCGGTGGCCCCATGGGACCAACCGGTGGATTGTATCGTTACTGCTGCGTCTGAGTGACGGTAATGCCTGCACTGTCAGCGTAACGCTGGTAATCCGGTTCGTTTCCGCCATGAGTCAGGCTGCTGACCAGCACGCCCAACCCAAAAACCACGGCCAGTAGCACCAAGGCGTCCGGCTTTTTCTTCATTATTTTCTTCCCCAAAACGGTACAACAATATAAAGAAAGTGACCCAAAAGTCTTAACAAGATTGTCACATTAGTCTAATTCAACAGCATAAAATGCCAAGTGAATCAAAATCTGATCATTTCCAAATGTAAAGTCAAGCAGTTAGCGCAAGCTGTTAACATTACTTAACCAAACATGCGGCTAAACCTCGAAACACAAGGCCCGCCTCTCTCGTCACCCCCTGCCTTTCCAAACCACCAATGCATATAAACTCAACGGGTTAGGAAAAATCACCTCGGTGAAGGTCGTAACAGAAGAAAAACCCGCTACGCCAGAGTTAATTGACAGACAAAAAAGCGTCTAGTTCAAAAACAATCGGTAGGCGGGGTTGTCGCTCTCTTCCACCATGGGATAGGGCACCTTTTTGAGGTCCTCCAGCAACCGTGACTGCTTACCCTCTTCCACCTGGAAACCCACCAGCACGCGACCATAGGCAGCGCCGTGGTTACGGTAGTGGAACAGGCTGATATTCCATTTCTCACCCAAGGACTGGAGAAACTTCATCAGCGCACCGGGGCGTTCCGGGAATTCCACTCGAAATAAGCGCTCCTGAAGGTCCTGCCGGGAAGTGTGCCCCCCCACCAGATGGCGAATATGCAGCTTGGCCATCTCGTTGCCGCTCATATCTACCACTGGATAACCGCGTTCCTGCAGCTCGTTCATTAACGCCTGCAAGGCTTCGCCATCAGGGCGCAGCTGGATACCCACAAAGATGTTTGCATCGCGGTCATCACTGTAACGGTAATTGAATTCGGTAATGCCGCGACGTCCCAGGGCCTGACAAAACGCCCGAAACGCCCCCGGCGACTCAGGAATGGTGACCGCCAAAATGGCTTCGCGTTGCTCCCCCAGCTCGGCCCGCTCAGACACATGGCGCAGGCGGTCAAAATTCACATTGGCGCCACTCTGAATAGCCACCAGGGTTTGATCTCGCACATCATGCTTGGCTACCCAGTTTTTCAGACCCGCCAACGCCAATGCCCCCGCCGGCTCGCAGATGGCGCGGGTATCTTCGAAGGAATCCTTAATCGCAGCACAAATTTCATCGGTGGTGGCAGTGACCACCTCATCCACATGATCGCGCAGCACCTTGTAGGTTTCTTTACCGATCTGCTTCACGGCAACACCGTCGGCAAACAAGCCCACTTCCGGCAACGTGACTCGGCGCCCTTTTTCCAGGGCCGCTTTCAAGCAAGCGGCATCTTCGGGTTCCACGGCGATTACCTTCACCTCCGGGCGCACATATTTAACATAGGCGGCGACGCCGGCCGCTAAACCGCCGCCACCCACAGGGATAAAAATGGCATCCAGCTCACGACTTTGCTGACGCAGAATCTCCATGCCCACAGTGCCCTGTCCGGCAATCACATCCGGGTCATCGTAGGGGTGGACAAAGGTCAGGTTATCCCGCTGCTGAAGTTTCAATGCGTGAGCCAGGGCCTCATCAAAGCTGTCACCATGCAACACCACCTTACCGCCATGACGGCGCACGGAGCTCACCTTGATATCCGGCGTGGTGCGCGGCATCACAATCGTCGCTTTCACACCCATGGAGGAAGCAGCCAAGGCCAACCCCTGCGCATGGTTACCCGCAGAAGCACAAATCACACCACGGGCCAGCTGCTCTTGATTCAACTGACACAGCTTGTTGTAGGCGCCGCGCAGTTTGAAAGAGAACACCGGCTGCAGATCTTCACGCTTGAGAAGCACCCGGTTGCCAATACGTTTGGAAATTAACGGCGCTGCATGAATGGGAGTTTCCACTGCCACGTCATAGACGCGGGATTGCAGTATCCGTTTAACGTATTTGTCCAGCATGGAGGATTCCGGGCTCATTCTGTGAAGGAAAGGAATAGTCTAGGGGCTGACCGGCACAAATGCGATAGGCCGGGGTCGAGTCAACGCCTTGGCTGGACTATAATTGGTGCACAATTTATCGGCGATACATATCGACAAACAACAGGATACCCACATGGATCAGGATGCGCTGAAAAAGCAGGTAGCGGAAGCTGCACTGCGTTTCGTCCCCGAAGGAGCCTTCGTCGGCGTGGGCACCGGCTCCACCGCCAACTTTTTTATCGACGGCCTGGCCACTCTGAAAGATCGCATCAAAGGCGTCGTCCCCAGCTCTGATGCCACCGCCGAGCGGCTCAAGCAACACGGCATTGAGGTGTTCTCACTGAATGATGTGGGGAGCCTGCCGGTTTACGTGGACGGTGCTGACGAAGTGAATCGGCATAGGGAAATGATCAAGGGCGGCGGCGGCGCACTTACCCGTGAAAAAATTGTTGCTGCTGTCGCCAAAGAGTTCATCTGTATTGTTGATGCTTCCAAACAAGTCAAACGCCTTGGCGCCTTTCCCCTGCCAATAGAAGTTATCCCCATGGCCCGCTCTTATGTCGCCCGCAAGCTAGTGGCGCTGGGGGGGCAGCCGGAATACCGGGAAGGGTTTGTTACTGATAATGGCAATATTATTTTGGATGTCCATAACCTGGACATCGTAAACCCGATTGAACTGGAAACCACACTCAATAATATTGTCGGTGTTGTTACCAACGGGCTCTTCGCCAAACGCCCTGCGGACGTGGTTCTAGTCGGTGAAAATGGCACGGTCAATCAGTACTAAACATAAAGAAATAAAAAAGAGGCAGCGGTATAGGCTCTTTATTCATGAAGGAACCGAGCGCTTAATACCTAATGCCAAGTGTTAGACAGAAAACCCCATAAAAAAGGCCGCAAATTGCGGCCTTTTTTGCTGAAGAGATTAATCCCAGAAATTAAACCAGGCTTTTTCCTCTTTCTCCGCTTTGCCCTTTGCATCAGCTTTCGCTTCAGCACTGGCACCCGCGGCGCCGGCATTCATTTCAGCGTTTGCGCCCTGGGCATTATTTAGCGCATCTTCATGACGCTGGCGTGCCGCATCACGATTCTCTTCCATTTTTTTCATGCTAGCGTCATGTTTAGCACGAGCATCATCGCCCATGGCATTCGCGTCATCCTTCAACGCATCACGCTTGTCTTTCGCGTCTTTTTTCATGGCGTCGTGCTGCGATTTGGCATCATCTTTCATCTGGTCACGCTGCGCCCGGGCATCTTTCCCCATCTGCTTGGCGTCTGCCTTAGCCGCATCACGCTGATCACGAACAGTCTGCTCAGCAGCATCGGCGTCTGCTTGGGCATTCACCGCAGCATTAGCACCTGCGTTCAGGTCTGCTACCGCTGCTTGGCTCAACAAGACCGCACCTGAAGCGGCGGCCAATATCCATTTACTGTTCATTCTATAGACTCCTTGTAAAAAACATAAAATCCCCTAAACCGGGAACTGTAGACCAACACTGTTACAAACCCGCAACGGGCTCAAGTAACAAAGCGTAAAAAATCAGCATTACGCCAGATACTCGTCAATAATAGCGAATATTTTACGCCTGAACATCTCGTTCTCATTGGCAAGCTGGTGTCTCGCCCCTGGCAAAACCCTAATATCCGGATCTTTAAACTTAGTTTTTATCACTGCAAGGTTATATTGCCAGTCCACGGTTTCATCTAAATCGCCTTGAATCACCACCGGCGATACCTTTATCCGTGATGCTTTTTCAAAACCCGGCAACCACTTCTTTAAAGCACTCACCCAAATAGCTGAAATTCTTCGCGCCTGAAGGGGGTCTTTGTTTTCCAGGAAATCAAGAAAATCAGGGTCATTGGAATTAATGGTGAAAACCCGTTTCAATGTTTTCGTAAACGGGCTAATCAGGGTATGCAACCAGCGAGCCGTCCCCCATTTAAAGGGGCGCACCAAAGGAGCCAGTAAGATAACCTGCTCGAAAGGATTGTCATCGCCCTCTCCTCTGCTCAGCAGATAATCCATCACGATGGCGCCGCCAGTACTCTGAGCTATTACATGCCAAGGTTTGGGAAAGTGGTTCGCTGCCAGCGACAAGCACTGCTCAAGCACATCTCGATAGGTGCGAAAATCCGCAATTACGGCCTGCGGCCCTGTACTTAACCCATGGCCGGGCAAGTCGTAGGCTAGCACTGCATAGCCCAGCTCCAGCACATGGCCAATCACATGTCGATATAACCCCACATGGTCGAAGTAACCATGACAAATCAATACCGTGCCCTTGGGGGCCTTTGCCCCTTGTGGCCGCCAGCCATGCACAGAAAGCATGTATCCTGCCGCCTCGAAATAGCCGAAGCCATGTTCCAGGTCCGGTAGGTGCTCGGCAAAATTGAGGCCGTAGTACGCCACATAACGCTGGCTGGATTCACTCAGCGGATCAAAAGCCTCCCAATTGAGGGGTTGCCATTGCTGAATAATCTGATCGCGATCGAAAGGATTTGCCATAACAGGTAACGGGCCTCCACGGTTTGCTCACGCAGCCATTGATAATACGGGGCCAAGAGGAATCACACCATGCATCTAACCGCAGATACACTCAACCATCTACCGCGCGGTCAGCGAGTCAACCTTGTTAACAGCTTATCCGGCTTCAAAAGTGCCAATCTTGTCGGCACTTGCTCAGACAGTGGAGAGGAAAACCTGGCCATGGTCGGCTCTTGTTTCCACCTCGGTGCCGACCCTGCCTTGATGGGTATGATCATGCGCCCCCATTCCGTGGAAAGACACAGCCTCGAGTACCTAGCGGCGACAGGGGTTTATACACTGAACCAAGTACATGAGGATATCCTAAAGGCAGCACATCAGACCTCTGCTCGTTACCCCCGTGAGATTTCCGAATTTTCTGCCACCGGGTTGACGCCATCTTACCTGCCCGCTTTTCAGGCGCCGTTCGTGGAGGAGGCGCGGATTAAATTGGGAATGGTGGTGATCGAAACTCAAACGCTAGCCGTTAACGATACCGTTCTGGTGATCGGCGCCATTGAGCACATTTTACTTCCAGACAATACCGTAGAAAGCGATGGCTTTGTAAATATAGAACGGGCTGGCACGGTGGCCTTATCCGGGCTGGATAGCTACCACCGCAGCCAGTCCATCGGTCGGCTCAGCTATGCCAAACCAGACAAACCCACGCACTGGCTACACGACAACGCGACATGATTACGGAACCGGTGAGGGCTGCGTCAGCGCCACCCAGGCCCACCATCCGGTCAGCACCAGCATGGGCAGCGATAACAACAACCCCCACATTACTAAGCGGTTTGCCCAGGGGTTCATCGCTGGGTGGCGCAGTGCAAAACATTGGGAAACGGGCACTGGCAGCAGAAGAATGGCAAAACCCCATAACCACAGGCGCTGGCCAAAAGCGGTCAGCATCAGGGTGAGCCAGCCCATCCAGAGGATCCCTACCCCCACCGCAGACAGCATCGCCAGCGGTAGCGCCAGCCACTGGTGGTCAACGTAAAACTGCAGAAAGGCATTGAGCATGGTCGATCATCTTAGTCTGTTAACAACGGAAATGGCCTGAGTGCATTGTCCTCCTCACGGGGGGCCCGTCAACGCTTGTCACCCGTTGACTGATTCCGCCTTGAGCCATATCAATAAGCTGGACTCCCGAAGGGAACCATATGCCATCCGCCGCAGACTAATTCTTAATCTAGCAACACATCATAAGGAATCCCCATGAGCCGATTTCGCCTTCCGCTGCTCTTGAGCAGCAGCGCCCTGTTACTGGCCGCGTGCACAGGACAACCGAGCAGCGGAGCCCATACCATGGTCGAGGAAAGCCAGTTGCGGGGTGAAGCCTGGTCGGTGATCTCTCTTAACGGTGAGAACATCACTGACGCCACTCTCTCCCTGAACTTTCATCAACCTGGACAAGTGGCAGGCAAAGCCGGCTGTAACAACTACATGGCCACTTATGTGCAGGGTGAGGACAACTTCGCCATTACCACTGGCGGCGTCACTATGAGGGCTTGCCCCAAACCGCTGATGGAACTGGAACAGAAATTCCTCAATACGCTTGGTGATATCTCACAGGCCCGCATCAATGCCGATGGCATACTAGTGTTGAGCGGTAAGGACGGCGAGAAAATCAAGGCCACTCGCTAATGTAGCGATACACAAAAAAACCGCGCCCGGTTGGGCGCGGTTTTTTTGTGTCGATCCGCGTGCGGCCTATAACCGAAAGCGTACGGCGACGTTTATTTAACCCGTGGATCCAAATCACCGGATTCATAACGCTGGAACATGGTTTCCAAGCTGATCGGTTTGATCCTGTCCGCATGACCCGCCGTACCAAAAGCTTCATAGCGAGCCATACAGATATCTCGCATGGCAGTGATGGATTCTTTCAGGTATTTACGTGGATCAAACTCGGCTGGGTTCTGGGCCAGAAAACGACGGATTGCCCCGGTGGACGCCAACCGCAAGTCGGTATCGATGTTGACCTTACGCACACCGTGCTTGATGCCTTCCTGAATTTCTTCCACCGGCACACCGTAGGTTTCCGGAATCTCACCACCAAACTCATTAATGATCGCCAACCAGTCCTGCGGCACGGAAGAAGAGCCGTGCATCACCAAGTGGGTATCCGGAATGCGTTTATGGATCGCCTTGATCTGCTCGATGGCCAGAATATCCCCGGTGGGTGGGCGAGTGAATTTATAGGCACCGTGGCTGGTACCGATAGCAATCGCCAGGGCATCCACCTTGGTTTTCTGCACAAAGTCTGCCGCTTCTTCAGGGTCGGTCAGCATCTGCTCGTGGGTTAGCTTGCCGGCCGCACCAATACCGTCTTCTTCACCGGCTTCACCGGTTTCCAAAGAACCCAGACAACCCAGCTCACCCTCAACAGACACACCACAAGCGTGCGCCATGTCCACGGTGCGGCGAGTTACCTCCACGTTGTACTCGTAATCGGTGGGGGTTTTGCCATCTTCACCCAAGGACCCATCCATCATCACCGAGGAGAAGCCCAGCTGAATAGAGCGCTGGCAAACAGACGGGCTGGTGCCATGGTCCTGATGCATAACGACAGGAATATGTGGAAACTCTTCGGTGGCCGCCAGAATCAGATGACGCAAGAAAGGCGCACCTGCATATTTGCGGGCTCCAGCAGACGCCTGCACGATCACCGGGGAATTGGTTTTGTCCGCGGCTTCCATAATGGCGCGCATTTGTTCCACATTGTTCACGTTATAAGCCGGTACGCCGTAGCCGAACTCGGCAGCGTGGTCCAGCAGCTGTCGCATGCTTACTAGTGCCATGGTATTTCCCCTTCATTATCCGTTTGCGATGCGCGCGCACCGCCTATGCTTCGTCCATTACAACCCGATACCAAAAACCAAACACCTAACGTACGGGTTGTCGTCAGGCCTTCGGCGTCGAGCATCGGGCTTTTTATCAATCCTTCGCCCGGGCTTCGAGCATAGCCACTGCCGGCAGCATCTTACCTTCCACGAACTCCAGGAAGGCACCACCACCGGTAGAGATGTAGCTAACCTTATCGGTAATGCCGTATTTATCCACCGCCGCCAGGGTGTCGCCACCGCCAGCAATGGAGAAAGCATCAGAATCGGCGATGGCCAGGGCCATTTCGCGAGTGCCTTCACCAAACTGATCAAATTCAAAAACGCCCACCGGGCCATTCCAAATAATGGTTTTGGCTTCTTTCATTAATGCCGCCACGATGTGAGCTGTTTGCGGGCCCACATCCAAAATCATGTCGTCGTCGGCCACGTCTTCCACTTTCTTGATAACAGCCTCGGCGGATTCAGAAAAAGCCTTGGCGGTAACCACATCCACCGGGATCGGGATGTGTACCTTCTCGGCAATTTTCTGTGCGGCAGGAATCAGGTCTTTTTCATACAAAGACTTACCCACCGGGTGCCCGGCAGCGGCCAGGAAGGTGTTGGCGATACCGCCACCAACCACCAACTGATCCACTTTATCCGACAACGATTCCAGCACTTCCAGCTTGGTGGACACCTTGGAGCCACCCACAATGGCCACCAGCGGTTTAGCCGGTGCGTCCAGCGCCTTGCCCAGGGCATCCAGCTCATTGGCCAGCAGCGGGCCGGCACATGCCACAGGCGCAAATTTGCCCACCCCATGGGTGGATGCCTGCGCCCGATGAGCCGTACCAAAGGCATCCATCACATAGATATCACACAGCGCTGCCATTTTTTGTGACAGTGCTTCGTCGTCTTTCTTTTCACCTTGATTGAAGCGAACGTTCTCACACAACACCACCTGACCCTCCGCCACCTCGACGCCGCCCAGCCAATCTTTCACCAGCGGTACATCACGGCCCAGCAGACCTCCCAGATGATCGGCCACCGGCTGCAGGGAAAATTCCTGCGCATACTCGCCTTCGGTGGGACGCCCCAGATGAGACATCAGCATCACCTTGGCGCCCGCCTTTAGCGCATGCTCAATGGTTGGCAACGAAGCACGGATACGCGCATCACTGGTGACCTTGCCGTCCTTCACCGGCACGTTCAGATCTTCACGGATCAGAACGCGTTTGCCTGCCAGATCCAGGTCGGTCATGCGTTTGAAGTTCATTTCGTTCCTACCTCATTAAATTCTGCCAAGCGCAACACGACTGACGCCGAACGCTAAAAGCAACACGTCAGGCACCCAGCTCGGAGTGTCCAGCCTTGTTCAAAGCTAATTCATTCACCCAGTCCAACAATCGGTTGGCATAACCCCATTCGTTATCGTACCAGGCCACTACTTGCACCATATCGCCCTGCACTCGGGTCTGAGTCACATCAACGATCGCGGACTCTGTACGGTGATTAAAATCCGCGCTGACCAGCGGCGCGTCATTGTAGCCAATCAGGCCCGCCGACACTGTTGCCTGTTGGTGTAGCCACTGATTAAGACTGTCTTCGTCCGGTGTCTGTTCCAAGCGCAAAGTCAGCTCCACCATAGCCACATTTAAGGTTGGCACCCGAATGGAGTCCCCATTAATGCGCCCGGCCAGCGCCGGCAATACCTGCTGTACCGCACCAATGGAGCTGCTGGTGGTGGGCACGATGTTCTGTGCTCCGGCCCGCCCCCGGCGCGGATCCCGATGGACATGATCCAGCAAGGTTTGATCCGAGGTGTAAGCATGGATTTCTTTCATCAATACCTGCTGAACACCATACTGTTGGTCTAGCCGCTGCAGCAGCGGAGCAATGCAGTGCGTAGTACAAGACGCCGCCGACAGCACCTGGCTGTCGTCACGAACGTCCTCATGATTGACGCCGTACACCACGATTTGATCCGCCTGATCGAAAGGCACCGCACCGATAATGACTTTTTTCGCACCGGCTTGTAGGTGACGAGACGCGCCCGCATGGCTGCGAAAATGCCCGGAGCACTCCAGCACCAAGTCGACCCCGAGCTTATCCCAAGGCAGCAATTCTGGCTGCGGTTGTTCCAGCAACATGGGCGCCTGTTTACCAATACGCAGCATCCCTTCAATCAACTCAGCCGGCTCCGCCAGCCGCCCATGGGTGGTGTCGTAACGCGTCAGGTACAACAAATCTTCCGGGCGACCCTTGTCGTTGATCGCCACCAACGTAAACGGCGCCTGCCAGCCTGCGCCTTCGCGCTCGGCCAGAGCACGGACAAAAGAGCGTCCAATACGGCCATAGCCATTAATGGCGATGCGCATTAGGCAGTGCTCCGAAACATCGTCAAACCTTCGGCATCAGGCACACGGCGTTTCATTTCAACAACGACTCCACTGCTTCCTGTACGGCTTCAGCGGTGATATTGAAGTGCTTGAATAAATCCCCCGCCGGGGCGGAAGCACCAAAGCTGTTCATGCCAATCACCTTGCCATCCAGCCCCACAAAGCGGAACCAGTAATCGGCAATGGCGGCTTCTACCGCGACCCGGGCGCGCACGTCGCTGGGCAACACACTGTTTTGGTACGCCTTGTCCTGGGCCAGAAATTCTTCCACGCAAGGCATGGACACCACGCGAATGTTTTTACCAGTGAGCGCGCTAGCCGCAATCACCGCCAGCTCCACTTCGGAACCGGTGGCAATAATGATCGCGTCCGGAGTGCCCTCGCCAGTTTGCGACAGGATGTAGCCACCTTTCTCGATCTCAGCCAGCTGTTCGCTGCCACGCTCCATGCAGGGCAGCCCCTGACGAGAGAAAATCAGTGCAGACGGACCATCCTGGCGCTGCACAGCCTTCTTCCAGGACACCGCCGACTCCACCGTGTCACAAGGGCGCCAGGTGCGCATGTTCGGGGTCAGGCGCAGGTTTGCCAGCTGTTCTATGGGCTGGTGAGTCGGGCCATCCTCGCCCAGCCCGATAGAATCGTGGGTATAAACCAAAATGTTCGGCTGGTGCATGATCGCCGCCATGCGCACTGCATTGCGGGCGTACTCCATAAAGACAAGGAAAGTGCCACCATAGGGGCGCAGGCCACCGTGCAGGCACAGGCCGTTCTGGATGGCGGTCATGCCGAATTCGCGCACGCCGTAGTGAATATAGTTGCCGCTGGCATCGTCTGCGGTAACCGATTTGCAGCCTTTCCAGATAGTGTTGTTGGAGCCGGCCAGGTCGGCAGAACCGCCAGCCAATTCTGGCAACAGCGGGCCGAAAGCATCCAGGGTATTCTGGCTGGCCTTGCGGGTCGCCACCTTATCGCCTTTTTCCTGACACTCACGGATATAGGCATCGGCTTGCTCGGCGAAATCCGCCGGCAGCTCGCTGGCCATGCGGCGCGTAAACTCAGCGGCCAGCTCCGGGTACGCAGCGTGATAAGCATCGAAACGCTGCTGCCACTCGCTCTGCGCTTTCGCGCCCGTCTCTTTGGCATCCCAGGCACTCTTGATGTCCGCGGGAATCTCGAACGAGCCGTGCTCCCAGCCCAGCGCTTTGCGGGTCAGGGTGATTTCGTCTTCGCCCAGGGCGGCACCGTGGGAGTCTTCCTTGCCCTGCTTATTCGGGCTACCGAAACCGATAATGGTTTTGCAGCAAATCAGCGTGGGCTGGGAGGTGTTGGCGCGGGCATTTTCCACCGCCACCATTATTTCTTCTGGGTTGTGGCCGTCGACATTAGGAATCACCTGCCAACCGTAAGCGCGGAAACGCTCTACGGTATCGTCGGTGAACCAGCCTTCCACTTCACCGTCGATGGAAATGCCATTGTCGTCGTAGAAGGCCACCAGCTTGCCCAGGCCCAAGGTGCCTGCCAGGGAGGCCACTTCGTGGGAGATCCCTTCCATCATGCAGCCATCACCCAGGAAGCAATAGGTGTTGTGATCAACAATAGTGTGTCCATCACGATTGAACTGCCCCGCTAGCATCTTCTCGGCCAGCGCCATGCCTACCGCATTGGCAAGCCCCTGCCCCAGCGGGCCAGTGGTGGTTTCGATACCCGGGGCGTCGCCGTATTCTGGGTGTCCCGCAGTGGGGCTACCCAACTGACGGAAGTTTTTGATGTCATCCAGGCTGACACCGTAACCGGTCAAGTGCAGCAGGCTGTAGAGCAGCATGGAGCCATGGCCATTGGAGAGCACAAAACGGTCGCGGTCGGCCCAGGTCGGGTCCGCCGGGTTGTGTCGTATGAAGCCGCGCCACAAAACTTCGGCGATATCCGCCATGCCCATGGGCGCACCGGGGTGCCCGGAGTTGGCTTTCTGTACCGCATCCATGCTCAGGGCACGGATAGCGTTGGCGAGTTCACGGCGGGCGGGTGCACTGGACATGCAGGGCTCCAAACTGGCTGGTGGCTGAAAAGGGGCGCTATTGTCCCTCAAGCCGATAACGCCTACAAGCCGCACGCCCCAGAGCACGCCGCTGCCTAGTTTCTGCATACCGCGTATGGGCCTGTTGCACGCAACGGGTCAAGCTGACACATAAACCTATATCAATTTATTTTGATTTAGTTTTTAGTTGCGCTAAACTGCGCCAACATGACTGCACTGGCCCCCTCTCCACCGGATGTTACCGACCGTCTGGCAGCCTTCCTCAAGGCCGCTGGTGACCCGCTGCGTCTGCAGGTGCTGCAGGTATTGGGGCAGAACAGCTTCGGCGTACTGGAGCTCTGCGAGATCATGGCCATGAAGCAGTCCGGCATGAGCCACCATCTAAAGGTGCTCACCAACGGCGGGCTGGTGGAAAAACGCCGCGAAGGCAATTCCATCTTTTACCGGCGCCGTCTGCCTCAGCCAAATAATGCGGAAGGCGCTCTTCACGGCGCCCTGCTCGAAAAGCTGGACAATGGAGCACTGGACATCCAAGTGGCAGGGCGGCTGGAGCAGGTGCAAAGCCAACGTGCGGAACAGAGCCGGGCTTTTTTTGCTCGCCACGGGGAAGCCGGAGACGATAAACAGGAGCTGATTGCCGACTACTCGCAATACGCCGAACAAGCCTTGGAACTATTGGTGCGCGCGTGCCCCCAAGGCGGTTCGGCCCTGGAGATCGGCCCCGGAGACGGGCGCTTTCTGCAGGAATTGTCACAACGGTTTGATACGGTAACCGGGCTGGACAACGCCGAGGCCATGCTGGCCCGAGCCCGCCAGCAACTGCAGGCGGCAGCGCTGAACAATGTGCAACTGCTCTGCGGCGAATGGCCTGCCAGCGCGGCAACCTTACCTGCGGCAAACGCGGTGGTACTGAACATGGTGTTGCACCATCTGCCCGCCCCGGCCAGCGCGATCCGCGCCGCCGCGGCACAATTGCAGGCCGGCGGCACCCTGCTGATCACCGACTTGTGTCGGCATGATCAGCACTGGGCCCACGAGGCTTGCGGTGATTTTTGGCTCGGCTTTGATGAAGCCGATCTAGTGGATTGGGCCGGCCGCGCCGGCCTTGAGTTGCAGGAAAGCCAGTTTCTGGCCCTGCGCAATGGTTTTCAGGTGCAGGTACGCACCTTCAGGAAGAGTTGAGCTTTACACTTTCAACTCATGTTTTTCGCGCCTATTGAAGGCAACGCAACGATCAATGAATCACGGGAGCACTCCAGTAATGAGTGAATATTCCATCTTTACCTCCGAATCCGTATCCGAAGGCCATCCGGATAAAATGGCTGACCAGATTTCGGATGCCATTCTGGATGCCATCATCAAAGATGACCCTCACGCCCGCGTGGCGGTGGAAACACTGGTAAAAACCGGCATGGCTGTGGTGGCCGGTGAAGTGCGCACCAATACCTATGTGGAATTGGAGGACATCGTTCGCCAAGTGATTCTGGATATCGGTTACGACAGCTCAGAAAAAGGCTTCGATGGGGCCAGCTGTGCGGTGCTCAACGGCATTGGCAAACAGTCCGCCGACATTGCTATCGGTGTAGACGAAGCGGAAGAGAAAGAAATGGGTGCCGGCGACCAGGGCTTGATGTTCGGCTTCGCCACCGACGAAACCGACACCCTGATGCCCGCGCCGGTGTACTACTCCCACCGCTTGGTGGAACGCCAGGCCGAGCTGCGCAAGAACGGCACCCTGCCCTGGTTGCGCCCAGACGCGAAAAGCCAGGTAACCCTGCGTTACGACAACGGCAAGCCGGTAGCCGTGGATGCGGTGGTGCTCTCCACCCAGCATTCTCCGGACATCAAGCTCGCGGATCTGCGTGAAGCGGTGATGGAAGAGATCATCAAGCCGGTGCTGCCCGAAGAGTGGCTGCACAAGGACACCCTGTACCACGTGAACCCCACCGGGATTTTCGTGATCGGTGGCCCCATGGGCGACTGCGGCCTCACCGGCCGCAAGATCATCGTCGATACTTACGGCGGCATGGCCCGCCACGGCGGCGGAGCCTTCTCCGGCAAGGACCCCTCCAAGGTGGACCGTTCCGCTGCTTATGCCGGTCGTTACGTGGCCAAGAACATTGTCGCCGCGGGCCTGGCCAGCAAGTGCGAAATCCAGGTGAGCTATGCCATTGGCGTGGCCGAGCCCACGTCCATCTCGGTGAACACTTTCGGCACCGGCAAAATTAGCGATACCGCCATTGTCGACCTGGTACGCGAACACTTTGATCTGCGCCCACGCGGCATTATTGAAATGCTCGACCTGCGCAAGCCGATCTATCGCCCCACTGCCAGTTACGGCCACTTCGGCCGCGAAGGCTTCAGCTGGGAAAAAACCGATAAAGCCGAAGCACTTAAAGCAGCACTTTAACGCTCCCCTGTACACAAAACACAGTATGCAGGACGCCTAAACACCTTGGGGCTCGCCACACAGCGAGCCGACTAGCACCACGTAATGCGTTTAGCATGTTACGTGCAAGCGGAGAAACAGAATGAACGCGAAAGCAGGCACCTTTACTGATTATAAAGTCGCGGATATTTCCCTGGCGAATTATGGCCGCTCAGAAATCCATATTGCCGAAACCGAAATGCCGGCACTCATCGCTATTCGTGAAAAATACCGTGCCGAGCAGCCGCTGAAAGGCGCCAAAGTTATTGGCTGCATTCACATGACCATTCAGACCGCCGTACTGATCGAAACCCTGGTTGCCCTGGGCGCCGAAGTACGCTGGTCCAGCTGTAACATCTTCTCCACCCAGGACCACGCCGCTGCCGCTATCGCTGCTGCCGGCGTTCCCGTGTTTGCCTGGAAAGGCGAAACCGAAGAAGAATACATGTGGTGCATTGAGCAGACCTGTCGCGACGGCAACGGTGAACTGTGGGAAGCCAACATGATTCTCGACGATGGCGGCGACCTGACCGGTTACATCCACGAAACCTACCCGGCCATGCTCGACAACATTCACGGCATCACCGAAGAAACCACCACGGGTGTACACCGTCTCTATGAAATGCTGAACAAAGGCACATTGAAAGTGCCCGCAGTGAACGTGAATGATTCTGTCACCAAGAGCAAAAACGACAACAAGTATGGCTGCCGCCACTCTCTGAACGATGCCATCAAGCGCGGCACCGACCACCTGTTGTCTGGCAAGAAAGCCCTGGTTATCGGTTACGGTGACGTGGGCAAGGGCTCCGCCCAATCCCTGCGTCAGGAAGGCATGATCGTGAAAGTCACCGAAGCCGATCCAATCTGCGCCATGCAGGCCTGCATGGACGGCTTTGAAGTGGTCAGCCAATACAAAGGTGGCATTAACGATGGCAGCGAAGCCTCCATCAACACCGACCTGCTAGGCAACACCGATCTGCTGGTGACCACCACCGGCAATTTCAATGTGTGCGACGCCAACATGCTCAAGGCGATCAAGAAAGGCGCCGTGGTCTGCAACATCGGTCACTTCGACAACGAAGTGGACACCGCCTTCATGCGCGAAACCTGGGAATGGGAAGAAGTAAAACCCCAAGTCCACAAGGTGTGGCGCAACAAGTCCGAAGGCGACTTCCTGCTGCTGCTCTCCGAAGGCCGCCTGGTCAACCTGGGTAACGCCACCGGTCACCCCAGCCGCATCATGGATGGCTCCTTCGCCAACCAGGTACTGGCGCAGATGTACCTGTTCGACCAGGGCTACGCCAACCACTCTGATGCCGTGAAAGAAAAAATGCTCAAGGTAGAAGTACTGCCCAAACAGCTGGATGAAGAAGTGGCGCGCTACATGGTAGAAGGCTTTGGTGGCGTGATCACCAAACTCAGCAAAGAGCAGGCTGAGTACATCGGCGTAGACGTGAACGGCCCCTACAAGCCCGAGCACTATAAGTATTAAACGCTGGCACGCCCCACGCATCATGCAACCCGCGTGGGGCGTGAGGTGTGCAGCATGAAGCGAGTTCCCAATGAAACGAATCAGTTTTGAATTCTTTCCGCCAAAAACCGACCAGGGGAAAGAGAAGCTACTGGCGACGCAGCAGAAACTGCTGGTCAAGGACCCGGAATTTTTTTCCTGCACCTTTGGTGCTGGTGGCTCCACCCGTGACAATACCCGCGACACCGTCAACAAGTTGCGCGAGCAACACGGCGACACCGCACCGCACCTGAGCTGCATTGGACAGAGCCGCGAAGAGATCCTGGAGTTGGTCAAGGGCTACAAGGAGGCGGGGGTGCAGCGCATCGTTGCCCTGCGTGGTGACTTACCTTCCGGTATGGGCTACGCCCAGAGCGAGATCAAATACGCCGACGAACTGGTGCAATTGATCCGCCAGGAAACCGGCGATCACTTCACTCTCGAAGTGGCAGCCTATCCGGAAATGCACCCCCAGGCTCGCAGCTTCGAAGACGACATCGCCCACTTTAAACGCAAGGTGGACGCGGGGGCCAACAGTGGCCTAACCCAGTATTTCTATAACGCAGATGCCTACGGCTATTATATGGATGCGTTACAGAAGATTGACTGTGACGCTCCTGTCTACCCCGGCATCATGCCCATTCTCAACGTGGCCAACCTGTTACGCTTTTCCAATACCTGTGGCGCCGATGTACCACGCTGGCTGCAAAGCAAGCTTAACGACATCAAGGATGATGACGCCGCAGTGAAAGCGTTCGGTGAAGAAGTTGTTACCCGCTTATGCGAACGGTTACTGGCCATGGGCGCACCGGGCTTGCACTTTTACACCATGAACCAAGCCGGCCCCAACCTTCGTATTCTCGACAATCTAGGGATGTGAAGAGGCACCGTTAGGCTTTACGCTACAACGCGGGCCGGGGGCGCGGCGCCACCTGCTACCCCCCCTGCCCGTGCAATGCAATTGAACGTTTAAAATAAAAATTGGAGAAGAAAACCCCGCAAATCGTGCCGGCCTTCCTTATTTATTCTTGCCGCGTGTAGCTAGACTTCTCTGCTATAAACATTAGCGCATATTCGTATTTCCCCTTCTACCCACCCCGTTTTACCCTTAACCAAACATACCGTCACGGAGCGTGTTTTCGCTTCAGCCACAAGCTGTTTTTAGCCCCCGCTCCCCGATCCCGGCCATCCTGTTCCGGGAGGAGGTTTATCATGCCCGCCCGCGCTCTGGCAGATTTTCTCGACAACAACAAGGTCAACTACCACTGCTACAACCACGCGCCCGCCGTTACCGCCTCTGAAGTAGCGCAATCCGCTCATATACCCGCCCGAAATATGGCCAAACCGGTGATTGTGGAGGCAGATGGCGAACTGGTTATGGCCGTACTCCCCGCCAACCACTATCTGGACTCGAACAAACTGCGCCAGGCCCTCAACGCCCATCACGTTAAGCTGGCCAACGAAGACCATTTCAAGAGCCGTTTCCCGCTTTGCGAACCCGGCGGCGAGCCCCCTTTCGGCAATCTGTACGGCATGAAGGTGTATGTGGACAACACCTTGCTCAGCGAAGACTGGCTGGCCTTCAATGCAGGCACACACACCGAAGTGATAACAATGGGCATGGGCAATTTTCTTCGTCTCAGCCAGGCGCAAGCCTGTGCCTTCGCCATGCTTCATTAAGGCGTCACTGGAAAGCCCCTTACATCGCCACCGGCGTCCCCTTTCCCCCGTTCGGCTGAACGGGGCTTTCTTTTCTTCCGTCGTCATACCATTCGCTTCAACAACCGCGGAGCAGCACCGGTATGCGAAGCACTGTTGAGAAATCATGCTGACACCACGAAGAACCTTGTAGACTGTCATCGTTCATTCGCTTCTGCGTGGTATGCTCATTCGAAATGATTGCCGGAAAGATACGCATGCCTCCTCGCACCTCTCAGCACCCGCTGCGCCGCACCAAAATTGTTGCCACCGTTGGCCCCGCCTCAGCCCCCCACTCCATGCTCGATACGCTGATTGGGGCGGGCGTTAATGTGTTTCGGCTGAACTTTTCCCACGGCACCGCAGACACCCATCGCGATACCGCCGAACAGATTCGCCATTGCGCCGAGCAACGCGGCGAACACGTAGCGATACTGGCCGACCTGCAAGGGCCTAAGATCCGCATTGGCTGCTTTCGCGACGGCCCCATCATGCTCACCGCCGGCCAACCCTTTACGCTTGATACTGCTCTGTCAGATGACGCAGGCGATACCGAGCAGGTGGGCGTCAGTTACCCACCACTACCCAGCGACTGTGAGCCCGGCGATATCCTGCTACTCAATGACGGCCTGCTGGAACTCGAAGTAAACACCATCAACCGCACCCGGGTGGAATGCACGGTTCGCGTGGGCGGTGAACTCTCGGATCATAAGGGCGTAAACCGCAAAGGTGGCGGTCTCAGTGCCCGCGCCCTTACCGAGAAAGACCTGGCGGATATCATCACCGCCGCCGACATGGAGGTGGATTTTCTCGCGCTATCCTTTCCCCGCGACGCGGAGGATGTAAACGAAGCACGCCGCCGTTATCAGGAAGCCGGCGGTAAAGGTGACATCATTGCCAAAATCGAACGCGCCGAAGCCGTGGCAGACGACGGCACCTTGGATGCCATTATCAATGCCTCCGACGGGGTGATGGTGGCGCGTGGCGATTTGGCCGTGGAAATTGGTGATGCGGAACTTGTCGGCGTGCAGAAGCACATCATCCGCCGGGCACGAGCATTAAATCGCTTCGTGATAACCGCCACCCAGATGATGGAATCCATGATCCACAGCCCACAACCCACCCGGGCAGAGGTCTCAGACGTAGCCAACGCAGTACTCGACGGCACCGACGCCGTCATGCTGTCAGCGGAAACCGCGGTCGGCGACTTTCCCAAAGAAACCGTACAGGCCATGGACCGGATCATCCTTGGCGCCGAACGTACCTGGCAGGAACGCAGGGCTGACCGGCCCATTAACGACAACGCCGACAACATTGACGAAGCGATCGCCATGGCCGCCATGCAGGCAGCCAACCGACTCAGCAACGTGGCCGCCATTATTGCCATGACGGAAACCGGCAACACCCCGCGGCTGATGTCTCGATTACGCTCTGGCATGCCCATCTACGCATTCACCCCCTACCCCTCCAGCCAGCGCCGGGTCGCCATTTTACGTGGCGTATATGCCATGCCCTTCGACAGTCACGCACTGGCTAGTGACACCGTCAACCGCAAAGCCGTGAGCATGTTGGAAGCCATGGGCGTAGTGCAGACTGGCGACCGGATACTGATCACCAAGGGCAATTATGCCGACGCCCACGGCGGCACCAATACACTGAAAATCGTCGAGGTCGGCAGTAACATTCAATAATTCTTTTGCGGAGCCTTCATGCCTTTCCCGCTGTGAAGGCTCCACACGCACATCTCACTTTGCACGGCACCCTAAAAAGCAAAACGCCCGCTCTGCCACACAAAACCGCAAGAAACTTTTCAGGAACGCCTTAGCTGTATGCTTGCACAGACAATCGCCGGCTCCACTGTGTGCAATAGGTTGCAACAGATAAAATGCTCCCCCCAACATTTTCTCAAGCGCCAGTCGAAAGCGGCTTTTCGGCAACAGTCATCCTTATTCTTTGCTGGCATAGTAACGCCTGAATTGAAGGAGGAACCATGTCTGACTCCATTAGTACCTTAAAGCAAAAAGGGTTGTCCGCCGATGCGCTCGCCTTTATTGGATCCCTGCCCGCAGATCAAGCCAACACGTTAGCTGATGCGGTGCTTGCCGCCTTGGCAAGCAAAGACGCTCGCGTAGAAAGAGCCATGAATAATGCTTTGAATGTCGTACCGGGGCCTTTTCGCCGGCCAGTCAAAAAAATGTTGTTCGGTTAAAGCTGGAGCATGAGCATGCATATTGAAACCCAAGCAGAGCTACTCAAACTGAGCCGATTACTGGAAACCGATGAAACAGACATGACGTTTCTAGAGGGCCAGGATCTAACGTCCCTGGCTGCATTCCGCACCCGTATTTCCAGCTTTTTTTATCAGCAACATCAGGATAGCTATCAACGGTTGGCAGGCATCAGCAAACTGGTCCCCACCGGCGCCAGCGCCAAGTTGGCCACCACCGTGCTCGGCTCGGTATTGGCGGCGGGCATTGCATCCGAGCTACCCGCCGACCGCGCTATCAAGCTAGCGGACAAACTACCCAACGACTTTCTCGCCAAGCTATGCATCCACCTTGAGCCGACATATTCTCGCGCTCTGCTGGCCGCCATGCCCGACAAAATTGTTGCCACTGTGGCCAAATCATTACTGGCCATGAATGAACACATCACCCTTGCCCGCTTTGTAAACGTGATTCAACCCTCTGCATTGAAAGCGGTTACCGCTTCGGTAGAGGATGGCGAAGCCATGGTGAAAATTTCGCTGTATCTAGAAGATAAGAGCACGCTCAATACTTTGCTCGGTTTACTCAGTGAAACCCAGCAACGCGCTACATTGAAAGCGGCCACCGATCATGAATTATGGCCCGCTGTGCTGTCACTTAACGGCCATTTGAATACTCAGCTTCGCGGCCAAATGGGGAACTTGGTGGCCGAGCAAGGCGAAACCGTACTCAGCCATATTATCGATGTGGCCAGTGAGCAACGCCTGTGGACCAATCTATTACAGGCTGTTAACGCCATGGATAATGCGCATCAACAAACTGTGGTCAACGTGCCCAAGTTACGTGAAGACACTATTATAGAAAGCCTTATCACCACCGTGGCCGAAGAAAATAGCTGGGACGAGCTACTTCCTTTGTTCTCGCTACTGGACCACGCCCACCTAACGCCAGCGCTAGAGGTGCTCACCGAGCGTCAACCCCAGGCCCTGAACCAAGCACTACGCCAAGCTCACGACAGCAGCCTGCTGGGGCTGTTTGGGCATTTGCCCGAGGATCAGTTACCCCAAGTTGCTAAAGCCATTCAAAGCCAGGGAACGGATAACTGGACGGCCTTTGTTGCTCGCAATGGCGATGCCCACGAAATCGAAGCGCTGAAAGCACAGATAGCATAACCCAAAAATGCTGAGGCAATGCCTCGGCATTCCTTTATTCGGTGCTTGCGAATTACTGGGGCAAGTCATCATCAATAGCCCACCAGTTACAGGCTGAATCCGTGACTCACCCGGTTTACTTTGATAACCAACCATCCACCGGTGAATCACACTCACGGCAGAACACCGGTTGCTTGTCCAGCGGGCTCATTTCAAATGCAATACCGCCGCAAAAATAACTTTCTGCGTGCATATTTATCCCGTTTTACTTTACACCCCTGGATTCAACTCACTTCTCCACGCCCCATCTCCTCCACCAAAAAATCCACACACTGGCGCACCTTCGGCGACAAATGCCGATGGCGAGGATAAACAACCCACACGGCGGTATGCGTGCAGGCGTACTGATCCAGCACCGGCACCAACTGACCACACGCCAGGTCTTCCTCCACATAATAATCCGGTAATTGCGCCAGCCCGATGCCCTTGCGAGCCGCATCCAGCAAGGCCGCCCCAGAATTGCCTTTCCAGTTTCCCTGGACCTTGCTGTGGCGATGCTGGCCGTCCACATCAAAGGTCCACTGCTCCGACGAGCCCTGCAGACAATTATGACCGCTTAATCCCCCCAACGTATGCGGGCGAGCATGGCGAGAAAAATAGTCCGGCGAGCCCACCACATATTCCCGTCGCGGGCAGAGCTTACGCGCAATCAGCGAGGAATCCGGCAAGGCCCCGGTGCGAATGGCCACATCGAAACCTTCATCCACGATGTCCACCCGCCGGTTGGTGAAATCCAGCTGCACAGATAATTGCGGGTGACGCGCCAGAAAGTCATTCACCAACGGCGCGATGAAACGCTCGCCAAAAGTGGTGGCGCAGGTCAGCCGCAACACCCCGGTGGGCTGTTGCTGGAAATCACTGATCGCATTCAGCGCCTCCTGAAATCCATCAAACAATTGGCAGCAATGCTCGAAATAGACCGTGCCCGCATCCGTGAGCGTTAACCGCCGGGTGGTGCGATACAAAAGCTGCGTCCCCAGCTGGGTTTCCAGCCGCGCCACCAACCGGCTCACATGGGAGCTGGACACGCCCAAGTGCCGGGCGGCCCGTGCAAATGAGCCACCACGCACCACCTCCACAAAGGCCTCAATCCGGTCCCAATGCTGCATTGTTGCTCCTGAGCAATAATCTATTGCTGAATTGTGCCTTATTTCCCTATTGCATACCCAGTAGACTCAATGCTCGTTTAATTATGATCTGGAGACAGGGTATGAAATCGCGCGCCGCCGTGGCCTGGGAAGCAGGTAAACCTTTGGTTATCGAAGAAGTCGATGTGGCCGGCCCCAAGGCCGGCGAAGTGCTGGTACAGATCGTCGCCACCGGCGTCTGCCACACCGATGCCTACACCCTGTCCGGGAAAGATCCGGAAGGTCTATTCCCCTCCATCTTCGGCCATGAAGGCGCCGGCATCGTCCAGGAAGTGGGCGAAGGCGTCACCAGCCTGAAACCCGGTGACCATGTAATTCCGCTCTACACCGCCGAATGTCGCAAGTGTAAATTCTGCCTCAGCGGCAAGACCAACCTGTGCCAGGCCGTGCGTGCCACCCAAGGCAAGGGCCTAATGCCCGATAGCACCAGCCGCTTCTCTCTGAACGGCAAACTGCTGCACCATTACATGGGCACCAGCACCTTTTCTGAATACACCGTGGTGCCGGAAATTTCCCTAGCCAAGGTGAGCAAAGAAGCCCCGCTGGATAAAATCTGCCTGCTCGGCTGCGGGGTCACCACCGGTATTGGTGCCGTTCTTAATACCGCCAAGGTAGAAGCCGGCTCCACCGTGGCCGTATTCGGGCTCGGCGGCATCGGCTTGTCGGTGATTCAAGGCGCGGTGATGGCCAAGGCAGAGCGTATTATTGCCATCGACACCAACCCGGGCAAAGAAACCCTGGCGCGGCAATTTGGCGCCACCGACTTCATCAATCCCAAGGATTACAACGACTCTATTCAAGAAGTGATTGTCGAGCTCACCGACGGTGGCGTGGACTATTCCTTCGAGTGCATCGGCAATGTCAACGTGATGCGGTCTGCTCTGGAGTGCTGCCACAAAGGGTGGGGTGAATCCATTATTATTGGCGTAGCCGGTGCCGGTGAAGAAATCTCCACTCGCCCGTTCCAGCTGGTAACCGGTCGAGTCTGGAAAGGCTCTGCCTTCGGCGGCGTTAAAGGCCGCACAGAGCTGCCCGGTTATGTGGATCGTTACATGAAAGGCGAAATCAAGATTGATGAATTCGTTACCCACACCATGGGCCTGGAAGACATCAATACCGCCTTCGACCTACTTCACGAAGGCAAGAGCATTCGGTCCGTCATTCTTTTCTAGCCTTTACTGTGGCAGCCAGCCTGCTGGTGAAAATCGCTTGCAGGCGAGCTTCCACTACCGTTTTAGAGGGGTTGCCTCATGTCCGATATCGAACTGGTTTCTGCCACTAAATCCTTTGGTGGCTGGTTGAAACGCTATAAACATCACAGCCAGGCACTCAACTGCGAAATGATCTTTGCCCTCTACCTGCCTCCGGCAGCGGAGGGCAATGATGTGCCGCTACTGTGGTGGCTGTCCGGGCTAACCTGCACCGATGAAAATTTCATGCAGAAAGCCGGCGCTCACAGAACTGCAGCCGAACTGGGGCTGGCCATTGTTTGTCCGGATACCAGCCCGCGGGGCACAGACCTACCCGGTGAACACGACAGCTACGACTTTGGTTCCGGTGCCGGCTTCTATGTAAATGCCACCCAGTCGCCCTGGAGCCAGCACTACCGCATGTACGATTATGTAACGGAAGAATTGCCCGCGCTGGTTCAGGAACATTTCCCCCTCAACGGCAAGCAGGCCATCAGTGGTCATTCCATGGGCGGCCACGGCGCCCTGGTCTGTGCGCTGAAAAACCCCGGCCGCTACACCTCAGTGTCGGCCTTTGCCCCGATCTGCAACCCCAGCCAATGCCCATGGGGCGAAAAAGCCCTAGGCGGCTATTTGGGTGAAGACAAGGAACGCTGGAAAGCGTGGGATAGCTGCGAGCTACTCAAACGCAACGGCAGCCCGCTGCCGTTAATGGTAGATCAAGGAGATGCGGATAATTTCTACCGCGACGGCCAGCTTCGTCCGGAAGCGTTAAGCGCCGTCTGCGAAGAAGCCGGCGTACCAATCACCCTGCGCATGCAGCCCGGTTACGACCACTCCTATTTCTTTATCGCCAGCTTTATAGATGATCACCTCAGATACCACTTTTATCACTTAAGCCAGTAAGGCTGCCATGGCAAGGCGACAGCAGGGTCGCCTTGTCAGTTTTATCCTTTTATCCATTATACTTACGCCACCATGGAGACAAAGCCTGGTTCTGCTTTGACGCGGGTCAGCCAAGCTCTAATCGAAGGGTAATCCTTTAACGAAAAGCCGCCCTGATCTGCAACATGGGTATAGGCGAACAAGGCGATATCAGCAATGGAATAATCTGTACCGACAAAAAAATCCTGTCGTTGCAAATGCAGCTCCATGATCGCCAACGCTTCATAACCTTTTTGTTGTTTTTCTTTCAAGCCTTGCGCATATTTCTCAGCCTCCCCCAGCACATGCAACCAATAACGGGAAGTCGCAATATTGGGTTCATGGTTGTATTGCTCGAAAAACATCCACTGCAAAACTTGCGCTTGCTCAAAAGCATCATCAGGCATCAGCTGGCTGTCTCTCGCCAGATACCAAAGCGCCGCATTGGATTCCGGCAAGACTCTGCCATCCGGGGTCACCAGCACGGGGATACGCCCATTGGGGTTGATAGCCAAGAAGTCGGCGTGCCGGGTTTCTCCTTGAGTAATATTTTTTTCCACACGCTCAAAAGGCACATTGAGTTGCGCCATGGCCAAGCGCAACTTGTAACAATTTCCTGAAGAGGAAAACTCATAAAGACGATACACATCCGTTCCTTCTGATAATAGAAAACTCAATGGCGAATGATCATAGCCAGAAAGCGAAGCAGCGAAATTACCTTTATGCAAGCAAGCAGGCATGCAACCCTTTCGCCCAGCCCTACCGGCCTACTCCCTGCCCTCCATGGCGGCATAAAAAGCCAGAGCATCGCCCTGGCTTTGGGCTAACCGAAACGTTACATCCTTTCGAAATTGGCTAGCCATTCATTATGTCTGCCAGGCGCCGATTAATGGTTCCGGTACATTCGCTGATGATGTCATCAATGATTTCCGCACAGCTCGGGTAGCTATCGATCAGGCCCTGCACCATACCGGACGTCCAGATACCGCCATCGATTTCACCGGAGGTGAGGGCTGCCTTGCCTTTCACGCCGGCAACCAGATCCACGATATAGTCGAACTTCATGTCCTGACCTTTTTCACGCTCAATTTCATTGACCTTGGTCGCCACCTTGTTCTTGTAAACACGGGCGGTATTTTTGAGCGGGCGGAAAATCAAAGCGGTATCCAGTTCGGATGCCTCAGCAATGGCGCGCTTCATGTTTTCATGCACTGGCGCTTCCTTGGAAGCCAGGAAACGGGTACCCATATTGATGCCATCCGCACCCAGCGCCAGGCAAGCGGCCATCTGCGCACCGGTGCCAATACCGCCGGAAGCAAGCATCGGAATTTTCAGAACACGGGCCGCTGCGGGCAACAAAACCAGATTGGGAATATCGTCTTCACCCGGGTGGCCGGCACATTCGAAGCCATCCACGGACACCGCATCCACACCCACTTTTTCTGACTTGATTGCATGGCGGACAGAGGTGCATTTATGCACCACCTTTACGCCATACTCTTTGAATAGTGGTATGTGCGGTTCAGGGTTACGGCCTGCGGTCTCTACCACCGTGATGCCGTTTTCACAGACCACCCGTGCGTATTCATCGTAGGGCACCGGTTTGATCGTCGGCAGGATCGTCAGGTTCACCCCGAACGGCTTGTCGGTCATTTCCTTACAGCGCTTGATTTCCTTTTCCAGCTCTTCCGGCGTCGGCTGCGTGAGTGCAGTGATAATCCCCAAGCCGCCGGCGTTAGACACCGCACTAGCCAGCTCGGCATAACCCACATTCTGCATGCCGCCCTGAACGATCGGATACTGAATGCCCAACAAATCGGTAATACGCGTTTTCATCGATGTTCCTCTCTCAGAATGTTTGCCCGCACAAGCCAACCCGGCTACAGAAACTGGAAGCACAACATTCATGGCTTGTTATGTATTGCGCTTGCCACTAAACGATGCCACCACGCTACACCGGATTTTCTGGTTTGTATGCCTCCCCAGCCTCCTTCCGGGTACGCGCCGGCGTCGTACCCGTCCAGCGCCGGTAGGCACGACTGAAAGCACTGTGTTCGGAAAACCCCAACAACAGGGCAATATCCCCCAAGGTCAGCGACCGGTCTGCCAGGTAATGGCGCGCCAACTGCTCGCGAGTACGATCCAGCAACGCTCGCCAGGTTAATTGCCTCTGCGTAAGGCGCCGCTGCAGCGTCCGCACAGACATATGCAGCTCAGCGGCCAGCCGCGGCAAGGTCACTGCCGCTTCCAGCATTAACCTCACCATGGCGTGTTGCAGTGCCCGATCAAAACTATCGGACCCCGGCAACGCCGACAGCATGGCCTGGGCTTGCCGGTCCAGCAGGCTACGCATGCTCGGGTCGCTGTGCGGCAAGGCAATGGCGAGAAAATGCACAGGAAAGGCCACGCAAGTATGTGCTTGTTCAAACACCACTTCACAACCAAAGAAAGCCTCATACGCTGCCCGAACCGGCGCTGCGGGGCCGGCAAAGGCGAACGCTACCTGGGCCGGCACCGGGGGGGCGTCCACTTGCCGGCGTAGAAAGCTGATCAACGCCGCTATGGCGACGCTATCCGCCAGCTCCCCAGTGGTATTTTCGCCGGGCCAACGCACCAATATCTGACCGCCTTCCCCCACCACCTCCACCATGTCCTGGCCGTAGAACAGGGTTTCATAGCGCTGGTAGGCGAGCATGGCCTCGCCCAGGGTCCGGCAGGTGAGAATCAGATACCCCAACATACCCACATGGCGAGGCTGTATTAGAGCGCCAATTTCCAGCCCTGGCGCCAGCCGCTCCGGTCGCAACGCCACCGCCTGCTGCAATAAATCCCGCCACAACGGCAGCGGCACCAGATCCGCAGGGGATCGGCTGTCCAGCACGGTTCGTAATGCCGGCGCCGGCAGGTTTTCTCGATCAAGCCAGTCCGTGAGCAGTTGCACCCAAGCACCGGTAACGCGCATGGCGGTGGCCATGGAATCTCCTTGTCGAGGACATTGTCTGTTATGGCATGAATTGTCAAAAATACGGCATGGATCGTCAATACAAAGATCAGGGTCTAGCCCACACTGGCAACATCACGCTTCTCACTCACTCCCGAGGCTCCCATGGCACTAATGGACTGGTTCAACAACGTCTGGCAAAACAGCGGCCTGGTGCCGCTTTGGAATGCGCTGCCCGACTGGCTGGCTCTGGATGCACGGCAACTGATTTTCGTGGTGGCAACGCCACTCTTTATCGGCCTGTTTCTGTGGGAGTACCGCAAGATTCGCCACAACAATCGGTTGGTGGATGGTCGTGAATCGTGGCTGAATTTCATGTTGGGAGCAGGCTATCAAACCACCGAACTGCTGTTCGCCGGGCTGATTGCTTTTCCGGTGTATGTCTTTGCCTACCAACACCGTCTACTGGACGTGGAGTTGACCCTGTTCACGGCCATTGGCCTGTGGTTGCTGGTGGACTTCTGTTACTACGGCTTCCATCGCACCTCTCACCGGGTGCGCTGGTTCTGGGCCGCCCATGTGACCCACCACTCTTCCGAGCGAATGAACTTCTCCACCGCCATGCGTCAAAACGCTACCAACATTTTTAATGGTGGCTGGCTGTTCTACGTGCCGCTGGCGTTGCTGGGCTTCAACCCGGTGTGGATCGGGATGTGCTATGCGCTATCGCTGGTGTACCAATACCTTATTCACACCACTCTGGTGGGCAAGCTGCACCCGGCCATCGAATTCATTTTCAATACCCCCAGCCACCACCGTGTCCACCATGGCCGCAACCCGGAATACATCGACCAAAACTATGCCGGTGTCTTTATTATTTGGGACCGTCTGTTCGGCACCTTCGTGGAAGAAAAAAACGACCAGCCAGTGGAGTACGGCATCACCCGCCCGGTGTACAGCAACAGCCTGGTGGTGAACTGGTGCCACGAATACGTGGACATGTTCCGGGCCATGGGCCAGAAAGGCCCGCTAACGCAGCGCCTGAAACATCTATGGAAACCGCCGGAATGGGAACGGGAGCAGTAGCGATTTGAAGGTTTAAAGTTGAAACGCGAGCAAGGTAGGCGCCAATCGACTACCTTGGTGGCCTCCGCGCTTCACCCACAAAAACACTGATCGCGCGGGCACGACATCTCAGTTATTGCCGTGCTACCCCGCGCTTTTCAACTTGGGACTTTCGCCTCACGTCCCGCCAACGCCTGCTGGTAAAAACCCCACGCCATAATCCCGGCCAGTACGTTGCCGAAGGCGGCGCCCAGGGCGAAACCACCGAAACCGCCCAGCTCCAAGCCCAGCCATAGCAGAGGCAAGTAACACAGGAACAAACGCAGAAATGAAATCAGCATGGCGCGCATGGGCCAGCCCAGCGCATTGCTGGCCGATACCACCAGCATGCATACGCCAAGGAAACCATAGCTGGGCGGAATCCAGCGAATCAGTACGGTTAGATAAGCCTGCACCGCCGGGGTATCCACCAGAATGCTGGCCAGCGGCGCGGCAAACAACGCCAGCACCAGCCCCAGCACTACCTGCCAGACAATCACCATGCCGGCGGCCACCTGCATCAACCGCCGCACGGTGGCCCAGTCGTTGCCGCCATAACAGCGTCCCAGCCAAGGCGGTAGCGCCATGGTCATGCCCAGCACCAAAACAATGGAAAAACCTTCCAGCCGGCTGGCCATACCCCAGGCGGCCACCGCTTGGTCACCGGAACGGGCTACCAAGGCCGTAGCCACCATGGCGGCCAGCGGCGGCATGAGCTGGCTAACCATAGCCGGGCCGGCAATTTGCGCAAACGGCCAAGCAGACACGCGCACCTGCGCCGCCATACCATGACGTTGCACCCAACCCTTGCCCCGCAAGGCCAACGCCACAATGACGCCACCAATGGAAAACGCCAACAACGTCGCTAATGCCGCACCGGGCAAACCCAAGCCCTGCCAGCCACCAATGCCAAAAATAAGAATCGGGTCGAATAACAGATTCAGCAAGCTGGTGATCACCATCATCATGCCCGGAAAACGGGTATTGCCATGGGCACGGAACAGACTGTAGCCAAAATACACCACCCCGCCGACCCACATGGCCGGCACCTGCAAGGCCCAGAAGGGACGGATCATGGCGCGAATCGCGTCGCTGGCACCAAGTAATGTAAACGCCGGCTCCTGGATCAGCCACAACACCAGCACCAGCACACCCTGCAAGATGCCGCCGCCAACCAACACCAGGGCGCCCAACCGGTTGGCTTGTTCTTGCTGGCCGGCGCCGATAGCCCGGGAAATCAACGCGGCAATGGCAATGCCGATGCCCACCTGCACGCCAATCACCAGAAACGCCAGCGGAAACGTGAACGACTGGGCGGCCAGCGGCTCAGTGCCCAATCGGGCCACAAAAATACTGTCGACCAGATAAAAGCCCAGTAGGGACATGGCGCCCATGGCCATAGGCCAAGTCTGCTGCCACAGCTGGCGGACCAGAGTCAGCGTGGGCAAGGATGCCGTATCCGTTTGCGGGGTGCTGCTCACGTATCGTCCTGCTGATTATCTACCTCGCCCGGCTGGCGACCCTTACTGCGTTCGTAGGTCACAATGGCGCTGCCGATGCTGCCGATCAACATGCCCACCGAGCCGATAATAAACAGCCAGGTGCCGGCCTGTTGCCAGCTATCCCAAAGAAAAAACACACTGCCAACGACAAAGGTGCCATTACCAATCAGACCCAGAATGACGTGGAACCACTGATACTGGTGAACGAGTGCGCGGGTCAATGCCCAGCTGCTGGAGTTCGATGAGGATGGTGAAGTAGATGTCATCATGGTCCCTCTAGCTGAATAAGGAGAGCGAGCCTAACACGGCTACGGGGAACTGTCCGTCACCCCCGGTGACATGACCTTAGCCAATGACCGCGCTTACAAGGGATGCAACCGATCTACCAGTTTGCCGGTTTCCACCAACTCCAGGAACTCATCGCCAAGCCGCTGACTTTCGACTACCGCCTTGCGCCAATAAGCCTCGCGACCAGCGTCATTACCACGATAATGTTTGAAATCAGTACGATCGGGCAGCTTGCCGTGGGGCAGGCGTGCCAGATAGCCGCGCGACGGGGATACCAGCAGCAGGTTACGCAAGCGTTGTGGATCACCGTTACGCCAGCGTAGCGGTTTATCAAACCAACCGGGGATCACTCGATCGGTGAAATGTGGGTACAACACAATACCTTCGCTCTGATAAGGCAGGTCCAGATGATAGTCGAGCATGCCACCGTCGCGATACACGCCATCCGGGGCACCCGCCAAGGCGGTGACTCCGTCCAGCACCATGGGAATCGAGGCGCTGGCCAACAATGCCGCCCGCAAATTATCCGCCCGCAGACCCACATGGTGGGTGGTGAAATCATTGAGCAACCCCAACGGCAAATCATCCCCTTGGGGATAAACCAACCCACGTTCCATAAACCAGCCGGTGGCTCGGCGGCTAAACAGATTGGTACCCATCAATCCTGCCAGCCCTAGCCCCAACCCCAGCCCCCCCTGACGGGCCATTAACCCACGGCTGCGAATCATCACAATGACCAGCCGATAATCCGGATTATGCAGAATGCGCTGATCCCGATCTTGCAGCAGTTCCGATAACATCTGGGCGCAGCGGAGGCTTACCTCTTTGGCGGTGATGCCTTTGGGAAAGCGCTGCTGAGTATAGAGGGCAGCCAAGCGAGCCAAGCCTTCGCGGGAATCGCCCATGGTAATGGCGGCAAACCGCCAGCTGCCGATGGACGCGCCGATTAGGGTGCGCAGTCGCGGCGCGGCGGGCAAAAAATCCCCGAATACCGCCTGATCCAGGCCGATGATTCCCAACGCTTTGGGCCCGCCGGCGGCGCCGGGAACGATATCCACATCGGCGGCCCGCAGCCCATGCTCGCGCAGATGCGCAATGGCACCACTCCCCGCGCGCAGGGTCAGCGCAGGGGCTGAGATATGAATGGCGGCCACCCGATCTCTCCGAATCTATGCCAGCAGGGTGGCTATGGTAACGAGAAAAAGAAGGGCGCCAAAATAGCACTCCACTATTGGCCCTAAAATAGCGTCACTCAACCCTCGCGCAGAAAATCACCCAGGGCACGAGTGAACGCCAATGGCTGGCTCATCAACGGTACATGGCCAGACCTGGGCAGCACCACTTGGCGAGCGCCGATAAGACGGGCCAACTCTGCTTGGCCCTGCGGCGGATATAGCGCTGAGCGAGCACCGGTAATCACTGTGGCTGGCACACCAAAATTGGCCGCAGAGGAACGGTAATCGTGGGCGCCAAACAGGTAAGCATGCAGGTAAGCCCGGATATCCGCCAACTCCACCACCGGCAGCACACGAGCCCATAAAGGAGACAACCAGGCGGAGCCATTGAACGCGGAATGGAGACCCCGGCGGCCCGCAATCTGGCCGAGAATATCGGTTAGCCGAAACAACACTGCGGTGCGCAGGCCCGGCGCCAGCTTGGCAATATTACCCTGGTCCGGGGCACCGTCCAGCAACACCAACAGCTCTCGCAGTTGCTCATAGAAGTGCTCCTGGCGCTTACCAAACAACCCATGGGGCCAATCCGCCTTGTTATCTGTGCACGGTGACTGATCGATATGGAGATAGCGTTTCACCGGAGAAAAGTCCCCGTGAGCATGCCAGTGCAAGCTGGTAGTGGCACCCAGAGAATAACCCACCAACAGGAAGTCTCGCAGCCCGAGGTAACTGACCAAATCTTCCATATCTTGCATGTGGTTGTGAAACACGTCCGCTTGATTGAAACGGGCTGCGGCAGACCCCCCCGCACCGCGCAAATCGGGAATCACAAATTGGAAACGGCGTAGAAAGGGAAACACAAAGGGAAGCCAGTCACGCCCCTGCATTCCCAGGCCATGCAGCATCAACACCGGCTCACCACGGCCCAGCAAACGCACGCGCAGCATGACACCATCTCTGGCAGGAAATAACAACATCAGGCTCCCCTTGGTGTTGGCACCGGTTTTAACAGGCGCTCTTGTTCTTCTGCTTATCTATCGGATTAGTCGCCATAGAGACAAAGGTAGGCCGTATCACTAGCCACTTGTACCTGAAACTTCTGATCAGCCTCAATCTCGAAAGTTTCACCGGCAACGAACGTCTGCCAGTCGGCACTGCCCGGCAACTTTACCGTCAGAGCACCGCTGGTCACGGTCATGGTTTCGTGCTCACTGGTGCCAAATTCATAATCCCCCGCCGACATGACGCCGACGGTGGCCGGCTTGGTTTCGGTTTGAAAGGCAATGGATGCCACCTTGGCATCGAAGTATTCGTTAACCTTAAACATACAGGGGCTCCGCTGATTCAATGGAAGCGCGAGTATGCCAAAAGCCTGACCAAATCACCGCTTATTTCCAATTGTTCGCGAAAACCGGCCACTAACTAACAGTGCCGACATGGCCTGAAAGCGTCATTAGCCTTCCAATGGTGGCGCAGTAGCAAAGGGCGTTGCCATAGGCCAGCTCCGGGATGGCTTCAATGAAAAAGGAAGTGCCTGACTGTTTGGTTCATGGCATGAATAAAACGCAAAAGGGCATCGTAATCACACCGATGCCCTACTTTTGGTATTGGTTGGCCGTTCAGGGGGCTTTTCAGGGAGCGCTCTACCAGCCGTTTAGTTTGTGAACGGCTGGCAGTACAGGGAAATCTGGTCGTCGTCGCTATCAAATTCCGTATAAGCGATGATGGCGTCGTAGCTGCGACCGCTGCTGACACTACAGCTCACGTCATCAATTATCACGCCCTGAGTTTCATTGTTGACAGTAACGGTCAGATTACTGCCAGCACTGAGTGATACATAGCTGCTGCCATCGGCATATTCCAATCCACTCACAAGCGGTTGGCCGCCGGGAATGCCACTGCTTGAGGTAACGCTCAACTCATCTCCGGATAAGCGCGACAGAGTATTGATAAAGCGAACTCGAATCTGCCCGCTGGCTACATCCATTTTCTGATGACTGAAGGTTTTCAGCTGGCGGTTATCCAAGGTGGTATCACCCATCAGCACCACGGTGTAACGGTTGCCGGCAGTAAGAGTGCGATTGATCGGGCCGCTGATCAGCGAGCTGCCGGAACGGCTACCGCGAGCATCAAAGGCCACCGACTGGCTGTCATCATCCAGGTCTAGGCTGTTGGCACTCACGTTGCCCCGGGTTGTGTACTCCACGTCACTTTCCAGTGACGAATTCTGATCATCCACGAATAAATCCACGGTAATGTCGTCTTCACTACCGCCGCCCACTTGGGTGAGCTGATTATGGAAGTACAGCCGTGAGCTATCGGAGAAAATATCCTCGTCTTCATCACAACCGAACGCAGACAAACCAGCAACGGATGCCGCCACCACCAATCGCAGAAAAATCATCGTTGACCACTCCCGGAAGAGGATTGGTCTGGCTCGCTTTGGGCCGGAAACCCAGGCACATCCTCCTCGTTAAATTCACGGATAAAGATCCCCCAAAACGCGACAAAAAGAGCGGCCAGCAGGGGGCCCACGGCAAACCCGGTGATCCCAAACATGGCCAGGCCACCCAGGGTAGAAAACAGCACCACATAGTCCGGCAATTTGGTATCACGGCCCACGAGGATCGGGCGCAGGATATTGTCCACCAGGCCGATCACAAACACCCCAAATAAAATCAGGATAGTGGCTTCTTTCATGTCGCCCACCGCATACAGATACAGCGCCACCGGGAACCAGATTATCCCTGCGCCCACCGCAGGAATGAGTGACAGCACAGCCATCACCACCCCCCATAACAAAGCGCCGGGGATGCCCAGCCACCAGAAAATCAGCCCTCCCAAGGCCCCCTGAGTGATCGCCACCAGCAGGTTACCCTTGATAGTGGCACGGGTGACTTCAGCGAACTTGGCAAACAGTAACTTTTCGCGTTCATCGCCTAAAGGCAGAGCCCTAATAAGCATGTCCACCATGGAATCGCCATCGCGGATCAGGAAAAACGCCAGATAGAGCATCAAGCCCAAGTTGAGGAAGAACTGAAAGGTATTCTGCCCCAATGCCAGCGCCCGCTTGGCGAAGAACTGACCAGCGCCGGTGAACGCCTTGACCGCCTGTTCCTTGATTTTTTCAAGGTCCACGTCAAAACGCTCTGCCAGAGATTGCACTCCCGGAAAGGCGTGCCTGATCTTGTCCATATAGCTGGCCAGATCAATCTCGCCGCTTTGCACCTTCTGGAACAAGCCAACCCCTTCGGTGACGAACGAGGTCGCCACCACCAGAACCGGGATAACGACCAGCACCACACACAGCAGCAAGGTGAACAGGGCCACAAGATTACGCCGTGCGGGCCAGCGGGCCAGCAACCGTTTATGGAAAGGGTAAAAGATCACGCTGATGGCGCAGGCCCAGAAAATAGGCGCAAAGAACGGCTGAATCAACAGGGCAAAAACGGCACTGACCGCCACCAAGGAGAACAGGAAAGCCCCCCGTTCCAGTTTTCCTGATGTTCCCGCGTCCCGCATACCCTGGCGCTTCCTTCTACTTCGTTATTGGAGTAATCGTTCGGCGGTTTTGCCCCAACGATGCATCAACAATCAACCACCCGTGAGCATGGTAAAGCCCAGATAACCCATGTACGCCACATAAACCACCAGCAAGCCAATGCCATTGGTTCGGGTTATCTGGCCCTTACGACCCCACAGGCCAAAACCCATGATAAACAACATCAGCGTCAACCCCATCATTAGGGACCAATCTCGCTGCAAGACGCCCGCATCCACAGACATGGGTTTAATAGCGCCGGCAATACCGACTACCGCCAGCGTATTGAACAAATTCGAGCCTAGCACGTTACCAAAGGCAATATCGTGTTCACCCTTGCGCACCGCAGCAATACTAGAGGCCAGCTCTGGCAACGAGGTGCCGATGGCAACAATAGTGAGGCCGATGACCAAGTCGCTGACCCCTAAAGAGTGGGCGATAAAGACCGCCCCCCAAACCAAGGCCCGGGAACTCGCCACCAATAGAACCAACCCCACCACCAACCAGAACAGGGCTTTCTTCAACGGTAACGGATGCTCTGCCAAATCGGTTTCAACCTCACCCGCCAGCACATCGCCCTTGCCGGTCATGGCGGCATAGATAGACCACCCCATCAGTACCGCCAGCACCCCAATCAGCACCCAAGCGTCCATGCGGGAAATATGGCCATCAATCAGCTGATAACCCGACAGTAAAGTAATCAACGCAAGGACGGGGAGCTCTTTTTTAAGAATTGCGGAGTTCACCAGAATCGGGCTCATCACCGCCACCACCCCCAAAATCAAGGCAATGTTGGAAATATTCGACCCGTAGGCATTACCCAGCGCCAGCGACGGATTACCTTCCAGCGCCGCCAGGGCCGATACCACCATCTCCGGGGCAGACGTACCAAAGCCCACAATCAGCATACCGATTAGCAGAGGAGGCATACCCGCATGGGCCGCCGTACCCGCTGCCCCTTCGACAAATTTGTCGGCACTCCATACCAGCAGTATCAGCCCGCCAATCACGGCGGCAATGGCCAGCAACATCGGCACTCCTTGGGGTCATCAATTCAGGATGATCAATCATCTCAGGCGGGCACATTGTGGCAGAGAGGAGCGAGGCTGACACCTACATAGAGGCAACCCGCATAACACCCCATGCGCCACGCCGCGAAGAGGCGTGGGCGTGAGGCGTATCAGGTTATTCAGACATGCTGGTCCTCACCAGGTTTAATGCCATAGACGAGCGTATAGAGCACCGGAATCACGATCAATGTCAGCACGGTAGCGAAGCCCAAGCCAAACATGATCACCACCGCCATCGACTCGAAGAACGCGTCGAACAGCAACGGTACCATGCCAAGGATGGTGGTAACCGCCGCCATACACACCGGTCGCACCCGCGAAATGGATGCCGACACCACTGCATCGAACGGCGCCATCGTCTCGCGGTCCAGCTTGATTTGTTCCACCAGCACAATACCGTTCTTCACCAACATCCCGGACAGGCTCAGAAAGCCCAGCAGCGCCATAAAGCCAAACGGTGAATTGAGCACCAGCAGGCCAAAGGTCACACCGATAATGGCCAACGGCACCGTGGCCCAGATCACCAGTGGCGAGCGCACTGCGTCGAACAACATGATGGTAATGATAAACATGAACAAATAGCCCATGGGCAGACTGCCGAATACCGCAGCCTGAGCATCCTTGGCGGCTTCGTATTCCCCACCCCACTCGAGGGAGTAACCCGCCGGCAGCTCGAGTGCTTCGATGGCCGGGCGAATCCGGCGCAGCACCTGATCCGCGGTCTCCTCACCAAGCACATCCGGCTCCGCCTGCACGGTAAGCGTTCGTTTGCGATCACGACGCATGATCAATGCATTTTCCCATTCGGTCTTAAAATCCGAGACCACCTGACTGATGGGAATATAGGTAGAATAGGCCGGCGACCAAACCTGTACATCGTTGAGGTTATCCGCACTCAGGCGCTCATCGTCTGGCGGCCGCGCCACAATCGGCAACAACTTGCTGCCATCACGGTACAGGCCCACATCGCGACCGCTAAAGTTCAGTGCCAGGTTATTATCCAAGTCCTCGCGGGTAATCCCGGCTCGGCGGGCCTGAGCTTCCTGGAACTGGGGGCGAATCACTTTTTCCTGCTGACGCCAGTCGTGGCGGATACTCTCCAGCCCACTATCATCCTGCATAATCGCTTGGGCTTTCACGCCCAGCGCCCGCAGCTCTTTTGGGTCTGGACCACTGAAGCGGGCTTCAATAGAGGCCGCCGGGCTGGGGCCGATCATCAGGCGTTTCACTTTAGCGAACGCTTGCAGGTGCCGGTCGCGAATCAGCTCACGGGTCGCCGCCAGGGTCGGATTGATCTGTTCCCGATCGGACACCTGCACGATCAACTGCGCATAGCTGGGATAACTTTTTTCAGGCATATAGGGCAGCATGAAACGCTGTGCCCCCTGACCGATAGTCGTGGTCACCTGCTCCACACTATCCATCTCCAGCAAATCATGTTCCAACCGCGCAGCCGCCTCTTGGGTAGCACGGATATCGCTCCCTTGGGGTAGCCAGTAATCCACCAGAAACATGGGGGTATTGGAGGGCGGGAAGAACGCTTGCTTCACGAAACCAAAACCGACAGCGGCCACCACCAAAAGCACGCTCATAAAGCTCAAGGTGATCACTCGGTGATGGATCGCCCGATCCAGCAGGCGTCGATAAATGACAAACACTTTGCCAGAGTAGGGATCCTCACTTTCGCCATTTTCACCTCCCACGTCTTTCTCATTGAAAAACAGGTCGGCAAAAAACGGCACCAGCGTAATAGCCGTCACCCAGCTGAGCATCAGAGAAATCAGCAATACCCAGAACAAGGTATTGCTGTATTCGCCAGTGGCATCCTCCGATAAACCGATCGGAGCAAACGCCATAATAGCGATGACAGTGGCACCCAGCAGTGGCCAAACGGTTTGGCGAACAATTTCTTTTGACGCCTCCAGCTTGGACAACCCGCGTTTCATGCCCACCAGAATGCCTTCGGTAACCACGATGGCGTTATCCACCAGCATCCCCAGGGCAATGATTAGCGCCCCGAGGGAAATTCGCTGCAGATCGATAGCCATGACTTTCATGATGATGAACGTGCCAAGGATGGTGAGCAGCAACACGCTGCCCATCAATATCCCGGAACGCACGCCCATGAACACCAGCAGCACCGCGATCACGATGGCTACGGCTTCACCCAAATTGAGCATGAAAGCGCTCACCGAGTTATCGACTTCTTGGGGTTGGTTGTAGACCATGGCCAGCTGCATGCCCGCAGGACGCTGATACTCAAGCTCAGCCAAGCGCCGGTCCACCCGAGCCCCCACATCCACAACGTTTACACCCGAGGCAAAGGAAATCCCCATGGTCAGTGCCGAGCCACCATTAAAGCGATACAGGTGATGAGGTACTTCCGCATAGCCGCGCTCAATGCTCGCCACATCGCGCAGGTAGACCAACTCGCTAGCGCCGGGCTCGGAAATCAACAAATCGCCCATGCTTTGCACGGAAGGAAACTCACCGGTGGGGTAAATACGGATGTATTCGTCGCCCACCCGCACTTTGCCTGCCGGATTCACCGTATTTTGGGTTTGTAACAGGCCGAAGATGCGGTCAGGGCTGATTCCCAGTGACGCCAACCGAGAGCGGGAAAGCTCCACCAGCACCTGCTCCTGTCGCTGCCCGCCAATAGTGACCTTGCCGACCCCATCTACAAGCACCAGTTCGCGAGTCAGGTAGTCGGCATAATCTTTCATGTCTTGGTAGGAGTAACCGTCGCCGGTCACGGCCAAAAGAATGCCGTATACATCACCGAAATCATCAATAACTTGAATCGTCCCCGCACCAGGAGGCAACTGACCCTGCAAGTCGGTCATCTTGTGGCGCAGCTCATCCCAAATCTGCTTGAGCTCGGCGGCCCGGTACTCGGGCTTCATTTCTACCTGCACTTGAGACAGGCCATTGCTAGAAATGGACGTCACATTTTTCACATAAGGCAGGCTCTGGATCGCCTTTTCCACCGGCAAAGTCACTTCCTCTTCCACCTGTCGCGGTGAAGCGCCAGCGTAGTTAGTAACCACCATGGCAATCTTGAGGGTGAATTCCGGGTCTTCCAGTTGCCCTAAGCGGGTAAAGCTCACTACCCCACCAATCAACAAGATCAGCGTGAACAGCCAGCTCACCACCTTGTGGCGGATACTGTACTCGGCAATGTTCATTTACAGGCCCCGTTCCTTCACCAGTTCACGAACCGCCTGCCCTTCTTTCAGGCGATGGACTCCGGCCGCCACAATGCGGTCACCGGGCTGCAACCCGGTGGTGATCTGGACGCCGCCGCCCACCACTTCACCCAGAGTAACCGGCACGGCGGTCACCGTGTCATCCTCTTGATGCTTCCACACGTGGGCACCTTTGTTGCCGTCAGGGTTGAATACCGCCGCGGCCGGCACTACCGGCGGCTTGTCAGTGGCGCGCATGATCTGACTAAGATCAATCTCCACATCCACACTCATTCCTGGCAGCACCATCATGCCTTCCGGGTTAGGCATCGTCAGGGTGATAATGTAGGTCTGGGTGCGGTCCCCGGCACTGGCTTCATGTTCTTTGTAACGGGCCTTGAAGGTGGTATCCGGAGCCCCCTTGAAACGCACTTCCGGCTGATAATCTTCGCCATCTCTGCGCACGTTCGTCAAAAATTGCTCGGAAACAGCAAACTCGATATCGATATTTTTATCGCCCTGCAAATAAAGAATCGGCTGCTTGGCCTGTACGAATTGATAATTTTCCACTTCGGTGCGTGCCACCGTGCCCCCGTAGGGCGCTTTCAGGCGAGTGTAGTTCACATTATCCCGGGCCAAGCTCAGGGCCGCCCGGGACTGGCGGCGCTTCGCTTCAATTTCATCGAACTGGGCTTCAGAAATAACGCCACGGTCACGCAGGCTGATGCCCCGCTGATACTGACTCTCGGCCAAATCGTGCTGGGCTTGCCGATCTGCTAACTGATTTTTAAAGTCCGATGGATCAAGCGCTGCCAGCAATTGTCCTTTCTTGACCTGCTCGCCGGCCCGCACGGGAAGACGCTCAAGCTGACCGGACACCCGAAAAGCCAACTCTGACCCTTCGGTAGCCACCACCTTGCCTGGATAATGACGCAAGGTGCCATCGCCGCCATTGACGGTCTGCAGCTTCACCGGTTGTGGCATGGGGGCCTCGGCCTGGGGCTCTTCTCCACAGCCCCACAAGGCCAGCGCTAGGCCCAGGGTTACCCAAAAACGTTGCATCTTGCTCTCTCCGATCTAAAAACGGTACTTGTTAGTACCAAATTATCGCACAGGTGCGGGGATTTCTCGTTGACCTTTTTTCCTCGCACCAATTTTGTACCTTATCAGGAGCAAGAATAATGGAGATATGGGAATTGCGTTACCGCGATAAATAAACGTTCGTCAGCTGCGGGCCTAACGGATAGAGCATGCAAACTGAACGGCGCTGCAGCCGCACAGCGGCACAAAAAAGGGCCCGCTGACGCCGGCCCAAAGGGGGAAAAGTTCGCATTGAAACGTTGCGGGTTAGCCCTGTTGCAGCCAAGCCTCCAACTCATCAGCGCCACCAATGCGTTCACCTTCGATGTAAATCTGCGGCGTGGTGCCCGCACCGGTGACCGCGGCCAGAGAGCTGTAGCTCAACCCACGGCTCCCCAGTTCGATTTCTTCAAAGGCATAGCCGCTATCTGCCAGCGCCTTCTTAGCGCGGGCACAGTGTGGACACCCCGGCTTGGTGAACACCGTTACACGCTTAGGCAGAACCGCTTCGCCATTGATGTATTTCAGCATGGTATCCGCATCGGACACCTCGAACGGATCGCCAGCCTTATCGGGTTCAATAAACATGCGGTCGATAACACCGTCTTTCACCAGCATAGAATAGCGCCAGCTGCGCGGGCCAAAACCCAAGTCCTGCTTATCCACCAGCATACCCATCTTGTCGGTGAACTCACCGTTACCATCCGGGATAAAGCGGATGTTGCCAGCGGCCTGGTCACCGGCCCAAGCATTCATAACAAAGCCATCATTCACAGACAGACAGACAATATCGTCTATACCGTTGGCTTTCAGTACGGGCGCCAGTTCATTATACCGCGGCAAGTGGGTCGACGAACAGGTGGGGGTAAATGCCCCGGGCAAAGCAAACACCACTACGTTTTTGCCTTTGAACAGGTCATCGGAGGTGACATCTTTCCATTCATTGCCTTCCCGGGTGCGAAACGTTACTGCCGGGACAGACTGATTTTCACGACTCTCAAACATACACTTACTCCCTAGATAGAATCGACGCCGCTTACTGAAAGGGCGACGCTCTCAAGTACAGGATTAAGAGTAGCCGCCCCATAAAAATCAATAAAGTCGATTAACTCTATCCAGGCAATTGCCCATTCCTATCAGTAGAGGCTTATTAACCCAGATGCGCCGAGAGCATCCATGCGGATTTCTCGTGAATCTCGATTCGGTTACTGGCTACCGCGCCAGACCCTTCATCTTCATGTTCACCGGCGAGTTTCAGCACTCGGTTAGCGCGTTCGGCCACAGTATGGTGGTCCTCTGCCAGCTCCTTGATCATACCCGATGCATCCGGATCGCCAGTGGCGTCCTGCACTGTGGACAATTTTGCGAACTCGCTATAGCTGCCCGGTGCCTTCCAGCCCAGCGCACGAATACGCTCAGCAATGGTGTCCACCGCTTCCGCCAGGTCGATATATTGCTGCTCAAACAACAGGTGCAAGCTATGAAACATGGGGCCGGTCACATTCCAATGGTACTTGTGCGTTTTGAGATACAACGTGTAACTCTCGGCCAATAGTTTGCTTAGTTCTTCCGCGACCTGCTTGTTGTGTTCAATCATGTAGAGTCTCCTTTTCCCGTATTGTCCTCGCCAGCGGCGCCAAGGGTTCCCGCTGCTCGCCGGGTTCCTTGATACCATTGGGTTCGAGAACTGCATTTCAACAGCGCTGCCTTGCCAGCATCCTCTGCTCTTGTGATTACAAGATTAGAGGGGACATCTTGTCAAACGTTCCTCTGCAGGCGACACCTTTGTGTTATCGCTCACATAGGCAAATCCAATGTGAACATCTGTCCGATTTGGCGCTTTACACTCAGGGCGACGCCTCGGCATGATGCAATCTCCTCCATAACCGAAAGAAGACTCGCAATGGCCAAAGCCCCCAATCCGGAACCTCCCTATTCGATTCTGGAAGAATGGCTCAATGGACTAACCCACGGCATTGGCGCAGCCCTGAGCATTGCCGGTACCGTGATCCTGGTGGTTGCGGCCAGCCTGTTGGGCGATCCCTGGAAGATTGTCAGTTTTAGCATTTTCGGCGCCAGCCTGATTCTGCTCTACAGCGCCAGCGCGCTCTATCATAGTCTGCGCAACCCGAAGTGGCGCGCCGCTTTCAAAATGCTGGATCACTGCGCCATCTATTGTTTGATTGCCGGCACTTACACGCCTTTTCTGCTGGTCAACCTGCGGGGCCAGACCGGCTGGATTCTGTTTGCCGTGATCTGGGTGTTGGCGCTCACCGGCATCGCCCTGAAGGCGCTGTATGGCCACCGCTTCAAACTAATGCGCGTGGGCATTTACCTCGCCATGGGCTGGCTGATTGTGGTCGCCTCCAACGACCTGACCACCAAGCTCAACGATACCGGCTTCTGGCTGATCCTGGCTGGAGGCATCACCTATACCGTGGGAGTGATCTTCTACTTGGCCGACCGCTTTATCCCCTTCAATCATGCCATTTGGCACTTGTTTGTTATGGGCGGCAGTATTTGTCATTTTCTCTCGGTCTATTACGGCGTGCTGCCTTTTACCACTCCCGTCGGCTGATCCGCCTTGCAATACATAAACAAAATTCGAAAAAGGCTTGAGCTCTGAATGGCAACAATATAATTTTTACTTAATTATATATTGTTGGATCCGCTTCATGATTACGATCGATCCCGACACCCTACGCGACAATGCCCTGGAAGCCAGCCAGCTACTTAAGGCGCTGTCTCACCCAGACAGGTTGATGCTGTTATGTCGCCTCGCGGAAGGCGAACGCAGCGTCAGTGAACTGGAGCCCTTAGTGGGCGTTTACCAACCCTCCCTCTCCCAGCAGCTAGGCATATTACGCCGCGAAGGGCTCGTCAATAGCCGCCGGGAAGGCAAGCAGGTGTTCTATCAGGTCGCCAACCCGGATGCCCTGGCGGTACTGGAAGTGCTGTATCAACGCTTCTGCGAGAACGCCAATGACCATTGATTGGAACAGTTTTACGCCTTGGTCGTCACTGGCAGGCGGCCTTTTGATCGGTCTATCGGCCCTACTGCTGCTCCATGCCAACGGTCGCATCGCCGGCATCAGCGGCATTCTCGGCGGGCTACTGCGCACCGGACAAGGAGACAACCACTGGCGGCTGGCGTTTCTACTAGGCTTACTGTGTGCGCCATTACTGTGGCGCATGCTGGCTGAGCTGCCACCCCTGATCATCAAGGCTGACTGGCCTGTACTCATTGCTGCTGGCCTGCTGGTTGGTATCAGCACCCGCTACGGTGCGGGCTGCACCAGTGGCCACGGTGTATGCGGCGTCTCCCGCCTTTCCCCCCGTTCACTGGTTGCCACCCTGACATTCATGGCCGGCGGTTTTGCTACCGTATACTTGGTGCGCCATTTGCTGGGGGTCGCCCTGTGAATCGATCATTACTGACGGCCTTCTTGAGCGGCCTGATTTTTGGCGCCGGGCTGCTGCTGGCCGGCATGGCCAACCCGGCCAAAGTGCTGGCCTTTCTGGATTTGGCCGGCCCCTGGGATCCGTCGTTGGCCTTGGTGATGGGGGGTGCAGTGGTCGTCGCCGCCGTTGGCTTCGCCACCGCCCGTGGCCGCCAACACGCCTGGAGCGGTGAGGCTATGAAAATACCCAGCCGCCGTGACTTGGATGCTCGTCTGATTCTTGGCGCGCTGGGGTTCGGCATCGGCTGGGGGCTAGCCGGCTTCTGCCCGGGGCCCGCGTTGGTGGCACTGGGCACCGGCAGCCTAAAAGGTATCGTTTTCGTGGCGGCCATGATTGCCGGGATGGGCATTTTTGAGATACTGGAAAAACGCAAACGCGCGTAAAGGCAGCGACAAGCCACGTATTTGGCCTTCAAACTCTGCAAAACCCTGCCCGCCCGCACCTTTCGAAGCGTGGGCGGCAGAGTTACCGTATGTTCATGACTGGGTCGCGCTATTGCGTGTGGCTAGCCCATTTTCTACAGAAGCGCTTCAATATCCTTTTGGATCGCTTCCGGCTTGTCCGTAGGCGCGTAACGCTTCACCACCTTGCCGTCCTTGTTTATCAGGAACTTAGTGAAGTTCCACTTGATGCTCTTGCTACCCAGTACGCCCGGTGCTTCCTTTTTCAGAAAGTCATACACCGGGTGAGCATCTCCCCCATTCACATCCACCTTATCGAACAGGGTGAAGCTGACACCGTAATTTTTTTCACAGAAGGCACCAATTTCATCCGCCGCTCCTGGCTCCTGTTTGCCAAACTGGTTACAGGGGAACCCAAGAATCTCCAGCCCTTTTGGTTGCAAGGTTTTATACAGCGTCTCCAACCCTTTGTACTGAGGCGTAAAACCACATTTGCTGGCCGTATTGACGATCAGCAGCACCTTGCCCTGGAAATCGGCCAGGGACTTTTCTTCACCATTCAACGTGATGGCACTGTAATCATAGATTCCCATGATCTCTCCTGACGATGAAACCCGAATGCAAACAAGTGAGATGCCTACAAGTACAAACCGCTAACAGGCAGGCTGCGTCTAACAATACTGCAAGCGACTATCGGCTGCGAGGATACCAGCCTAACGTGGCGGCTAGCCGCTATTCATTTGCTGTAGAGCTGGCGAATCACCGCCTCCGCCACGACACGGCTGGACTGCGGATTCTGACCGGTGACCAGTTTGCCATCGGTAACTGCGTGGGCCGCGAAATCATCCGCCAAATCCAGCTGGGCTCCCAGGCCTTCAAGTCGAGACGCCAACAGAAACGGCATTACCTCATCGAGGCCCACTTCCCGCTCTTCACTGTTCGTGAAACAGGCCACTGCTTTATTCTGCACCAGTGGTGCGCCCTGCTCGTCTCGCAGCCCCACCAACGCGGCCGGGCCGTGGCAAACCGCGCCCAGCAAACCACCCTGAGCCCAAGTTCGCTCCATGACGGCCGCTACCAGGGGGTTATCCGGCATATCAAACATGGCGCCATGTCCGCCAGGCACAAAGACACCGGCAAAACCGTCTTCCCACACCGCCTCCAGTTCACGGGTGTTCTGCAAAACATCAATCGCCTCAGCCCACGCTTTTTTATCACTTTCATCGGGATCTGAGTTCGGGTCCACGGGAATTTTTCCGCCTTTCGGGCTGGCCACCACCACCGGGATTTTGTTTTCCTTGAATAACAAATAGGGCACTGCGAACTCTTCCAGCCACAGACCCGTCTGCTGATTTTCGCCCATTTCTGATGCGCTGGTAACGAGCATTAATAACGGTTTGTCCAAATTCATGTGTCCTCCTGTCGGTGGCCACTCTCGGCTTGCGTACATCGTGTTGTGCATAACAACACCGACCATGGCAACATGCTGTGAAGTAACCGTGGGCTTTTACCCTGCCCGACTCAAGGCCCCTGGAAGGTTTTTTACGATATGGATTGGCACCAACTGCTAAACAAGGCTCGCCTGGGTGGCCGCACCGCCAAAGATGAAAGTGGCCGCACCGCCTTTCTTCGTGACCATGATAAAATCATTTTTTCCGGCGCCTTTCGGCGCCTAGCCCGCAAGACTCAAGTCCATCCTCTGGCCACCAATGACCACGTTCACAATCGTCTGACCCACTCATTAGAGGTGTCTTGCGTAGGCCGCACCTTGGGCATTCGTGTGGGCGAGCGCCTGCAAGAAAGAGGCCTGTTACCCGGTACCGTCAGCGCCACCGATTTGGGCGATATCGTGCAGTCTGCCTGCCTGGCCCATGACATCGGCAACCCGCCTTTTGGCCACACCGGTGAGCGGGCTATTCGCGCCTGGTTCCAGGAACGAGGGCAACGCTTTCTGGATATGCTGCCCGCCCACCAGCAAACCGACCTGACCTTTTTTGAAGGTAATGCACAGGGCTTTCGCATCATCACCAAGAGCGAGTACCACCAGTACGATGGCGGCATGCGGCTCACCTATGCGACCTTGGCAACCTTCCTGAAATACCCCTGGTTATCCGCCGATGCCGGCGCTGCCAGCAGCAAGCCGGGGAAATACAGCACTTTTGTGTCGGAAACCGACGCCTTCCATGAAGTGGCCCACGCCACCGGCCTGCAGCAACACAGCCCCGGTCGCTTTTGCCGGCACCCACTGGCGTACTTGATGGAAGCCGCCGATGATTTTTGCTACGCCATTATTGACCTGGAAGATGGGCTGGAAATGGACCTGCTGCACTGGGATGAAGTGTACGCCTTGCTGCAACCGGCCCTGCCAGACAGTGAAGAAGTGCGCGAACTGATTCATTCGGATATACGTGATGGCCGCAAAGCCGCCCTGCTACGCGGCAAAATTATCGAACGGTTTATCGAGGCAGGCGTAGAAGCCTTTGTGGCCAACCATGAACGGTTATTACAGGGTCGTATGGAAGGCGACCTGATCAGCCACTGCGAACCGGCCGTGCGTGATGTAGTGGAAAATGCCAAACAACTTTCCCGCTCAAAAGTGTTCGAACACCCCCGCAAAATCGAGCTGGAAATTGGCGCTTTTGAAGTGATGGGCGCATTACTGGATGGTTTGATCGAAGCCGCCGTATCCCATGCTTGCAATAGCACAAAAAACTATCGCCACGAGCGCATCATCGATTTGATTGGTCGGCACAGTTTCCCGGCGGATCTAGAGCAACTACCGGAACAGGAAAGAATGTACCAATGCATCATGCGCGCGCTGGATTTTCTGGCAGGCATGACCGACAACTACGCTACCTATTTGGCCAAGCAGTTTTCCGGGATGGCAGAAACGCGATACTGACTCTCACAACCGGTCCATCCAAGGGCCTTGTTCTCCACACCTCTGCATCAGTGCAAGAATCCCCTTGGCTGCCATAATTTTCCTTCGCCGGATTCTGCTTTGCAGGGAAAGCAGCAGACCCTCGGGCATTACCAGTGACCAGCATTCAGCTCGTCATCCAGCACCTGCTGATACCCTTCTGGCAGGACATCCGCCCAAGCATCCAGGCCTTGGCGCAAATCCTCCAGTGACGAGGCCACTAGATTGGCGTGGCCTACTTTTCGACCCGGGCTCACGCTCTTCCCATACCAGTGCACTACGCCGGGGTGTTGCAACCAGGCGCTTTCGAACGGAATACCAATCAAATTGACCATGGCGGAGGGCCCATGCACATTCAAGGCATGCAGCGGTACTCCGGCCAGAGCATGAACGTGCAAATCGAACTGAGACCAGTCCGCGCCTTCGTGGGTCCAGTGCCCGGAGTTATGCACCCGCGGGGCAATTTCGTTGACCATCAACTGGCCATCCACCTCAAAAAATTCCACCGCCATGACGCCGGCATAATCCAGCTCTTCCATAATGCCCTTGAGCATTTTTTCCGCCGGCTCTTGGAGGCTCGTACAGGCGTTGGCCGGGGCCAAGCTCAGGCGGAGAATGCCATCCACGTGCCAGTTTCGGGTGAGCGGGTAGAACAGCGTTTCTCCGGTAACACTGCGAGCACCCACAATGGATAACTCACGCCGAAACGGAATTTTCTTTTCTACAATGGCTTTGCCAGCCAGCTCAGCGGTGGGCACCGCACTCAAATCATTCCCGTCGCCGACGATCCAGGTGCCTCGGCCGTCATAGCCACCGCTGCGGGCTTTTACCACCACACCGCCAAACTCAGCCACCGCGCGGGTCAGATCTTCAGGCTGGTCCAGGGTTACCCACGGGGCTGTGGGGATACCCAGCTTGTCCAGCATGCTTTTCTGGGTGAATCGGTCGGGGATGACTTGCAAGGCGCCGCGCGCCACACAGCGATCGCTTTGGGCCAGTTCGGCGGAAAAGCCGGTTTCCGGGAAAGCTTCACGTTCCACGGTAATCACCGGGTAACGCTCCTGGCATTCCTCCCAACTGATCGGCACCGCCAAATCCGAGGTACCCGGCAACAACAGGGCCCGTTCTGGATCATAACGATCCACCACCAGACCCAACCGGGCCGCAGCTTCAGCCATCATCAGGCCAAGCTGGCCACCACCAAGAACAAGTACGCGATTCATAGCAGATCCGTCAGAGCAAACAAGGAAAGGAGCAGCGCAAAAGGGTTAACCCTGGCCCAATTCGGCATTGGCGAGGACCTCATCCGCACGAGAAACCTTCCAGTCGGCAATAGCCTGCAGCAGCGCCGAGTTCTCTGCCGCCAACATTTGGCAGGCCAACAGGCCCGCGTTCCAGGCCCCCGCCGCGCCGATGGCCAAGGTGCCCACAGCCACCCCTTTGGGCATCTGCACGATGGAGAGGAGGCTGTCCCAGCCGGACAACGCACGGCTTTTCACTGGCACACCCAACACCGGCAACGGCGTCAGGGACGCGATCATGCCGGGCAAATGGGCCGCGCCGCCAGCACCGGCTATGATCACCTTGTAGCCGTTTTCGTGGGCGCTTTTGGCAAAGTCATACATGCGCTGGGGCGTGCGGTGAGCGGAGACCACCTCGGCCTTCCAACCCACATTAAATTGGGTCAGGGCGTCACAGGCTTCTTTCATGGTCTCCCAGTCAGATTGGGACCCCATTACCACGGCAACCGGCGTGCTCATTCGCATTACTCCATTGCGCCCATTACGGGCTTTTGCGGCGCATCAGGACCAAGCCACGCCAGCACAGAAAAAATTGAGGCGCACACTTTACTAATGCCAGCGCCGGAGGCAAGTCTATCGACGAAAAAATGATCGACGATAAAGCTCTCGGCCGACAGGTGGGCGATTTTAGCGTGATTTGGCTGGGAATGCGCTTCTGCCTACTCATGCTCCATTTTGATTAAAAAGCTGAGGCGCAAGCGACAACCCAAAAAACGGGGCAGGACCTCATTATTTGAAATGCAGTGCCCGCGCTTCCGAATAAGAGCGGGGGCGCGGGCACTGCATTGGATTCATACCGCCTACTCGTATTACCGATTGACGCTTATCTTTCTGCCAACACCTGAGCATAGCCGTCCTGGTACCCGGGATATTGCAGGGCGTAATGGCCCTGCTGGATATAAAGGCTCGTCACCTGCTTGCCCGCCGCGGGGCCATCCGGCACGGCCAGGGTCAGACCTTGCTGGTCCGCCAGCCATTTCAGCACATCCAGATTGCGACCGCCTACCGCGTCGGTGCCGATCACCAATGGCGGCATTTCATGCCCATTCAGCCAGCCCAGCACCACGCTATGCAACAGCCCAACGCAATCGTCACGGTGAATCCGATTAGTCCACTGGGGGGCGGGCAGGCTTTCTTCGCCACGGGCCAATTTGGCCGCCTTGTCGATCTGCCGATATCGTCCGGGCCCATAGATACCGGTAAAGCGCACTACGGTGCCCAGGCTACGGGTGCTGATTTCCTCTTCCGCCGCCAGCAACACCTTGCCGTTAAAGCGTTCCGGACGAGGCGGGGTGAGTTCATTGACCACGCCCTCCACCTCGCCAAACACCGCACTACTGGAGACAAACACCACCGGCGGCAGCGGCTGCTGGCCTCCCAAAGCGTCCAATAACATTAGCGGCGCCCGGACAAAAGCCTGCAAATACCCTTCTTCGCTGTATTCGCTGGGAGTCATGATGATGACCAATAAATCCACCGGGTCCGGCGGTAGCATGGCCGCCCCTGCAGTCAAATCTTGGCTATACAAATCCACCCCGGCCGGCGCCTGCTCACCACGACGGATGGCACTGATACGGTGCCCGTCTGCAATTAATTGTTTGGCCAAGCCGCTGCCCAGGTCGCCCAGACCGGCAATCAAAATATGAGACATGAAGACTCCTTGCGTCGCGCCATTAACTCAATGCCAAACGCCGAGCGCGGGCGTTCTTACCTCAGCCATCCGGCATCTAGCGTATGGCACCGTTAATATGCACAATGGTATCCAATCGAATAAGTGTATCAATGCCATGACATTAACAGAACTTCGCTATCTGGTCGCCTTAGCCCGCGAACGCCATTTTGGCCACGCGGCCCAAGCCTGCAACGTAAGCCAACCGACTCTGAGTGCAGCCATTAAAAAACTGGAAGAGCAGCTAGGCATGCCTCTGTTCGAGCGGCGCCCCCGGGAAGTGGTGGTTACGCCGCAGGCCGAACCCATTGTCGCGCAAGCCCAGCGCGTACTGGAACAGGCGGATTTGCTTTCCCAGATGGCCATGAGCCAGCGAGACCAGCTCGGTTCACCGCTGCGGGTTGGCGCAATCTTTACCGTTGCTCCTTATCTGTTTCCCACCATGGTGCCGCGGGTCCGCGAAGCCGCACCGGAAATGCCGCTATTTATCGAAGAGAATTACACTCACGTATTGCGGCGCAAGCTGGAGCATGGCGAGCTGGACGCGATCATCGTTGCCTTGCCGTTCTCCGGTGGCGGCTTGGTGCGTGCGCGCATGTACGAGGAATCTTTTTCGGTGCTGTTACCGGCAGACCACCCTTGGACTAGGCAAAAGAAAATTGCCCCTGAACAATTGCTTAGCGAGACCCTGCTATTGCTCGGTGAAGGACACTGTTTCCGCGACCAGGTGCTGGAACTGTGCCCCGCCATCGACTCCCAGCACCAGCGCAATTTGGTGCAAATCGAAGGCGGTTCCTTGGAGACCCTGAGGCATATGGTCGCTGGCGGCCTGGGCGTCACCGTGCTGCCCAATTCGGCCTTGCATCAACACGGATACGACAAACACACTTTTGCGGTGCGCCCGTTTGAAGAGCCGGTGCCTTCGCGAACCATTGCTCTAGTCTGGCGCGATAGCTTCCCGCGTCCCAAAGCCATCGAAGTGTTGCGCCAGACGGTACCCAAGGAAGGGTTGTCGGGATAACGATGAACAGGCCGGTTTCTCCCTGCAGGAACACCTCTCAAGGTGCGAACCGGCTTGCCGGCGCACTTCCAAGCACCCTCCGCACCTCAACAGGTGCCGTTATGGCGACCTGGCATCATGGCCGGTGACTCCCTCTCCAGCTTGCCCCTGAGCCACCTCAAGGGCGTAGGGCCAGCGGCCGCCGAGAAACTGGCCAAGCTGGGCCTGCATAACCTGGAAGACCTGCTCTTCCACCTGCCGTTCCGCTACGAAGACCGCACCCGCATCTCACCCATCGGCAGCCTGCGCCCGGAAACCGGTGTGGTCATCGAGGGCCAAGTAATGGCCGCCGATGTGATATTTGGCCGACGCCGCTCCCTGCTTTGCAAAGTGGCTGACGGCACCGGCATGGTGACGCTGCGTTTCTACCATTTCAGCGCAGCACAGAAGAATAACCTGGAGCGCGGCAGGACCATTCGTGTCTATGGCGAGCCCCGCCCGGGTTCCGCCGGGCTGGAATTTTATCATCCGGAATACCAGCTGGATTATGCCGACAGCGGTCTGCCGCCACTGGAAAAGGCACTGACCCCGGTCTACCCCACCACCGATGGGGTCAGCCAGAAAACCCTGCGCAACCTCACCGGGCAGGCCCTGAATTACCTGCAGGCGCACCCTCCCCAAGAGCTGATCCCTGCCCAACTGCTGGATCGGAGCGGCCTGCCCAGCTTAGCCGACGCCTTGAGCAAACTGCATAATCCACGGCCGGATGACCCGGTGAACTTGCTGCTGGAAGGCCAACATCCGGCAGTGAAACGGCTGGTGATGGAAGAAATGGTGGCCCACCAGTTGGGCATGCTGCAAAAACGTGCCGGCCAGAAAGCCTTCCATGCCCCGCGTCTTGGCGGGCAGGCACTGTTTGAAAAACTACAGGATAGCCTGCCCTTTAGCCTCACTGGCGCCCAGAAACGAGTCATCAGTGAGCTGATGGGGGACATGAAACAACCCCACCCCATGCTACGGCTGGTGCAAGGCGATGTGGGCTCAGGCAAAACCCTGGTGGCCGCCGCCGCCGCCCTTGCCGCCATTGAGTCCGGCTATCAGGTCGCGTTAATGGCACCTACGGAGCTGCTGGCTGAACAGCACCGGGAAAACTTCCGCCACTGGCTGGCACCACTGGGTATTGAAGTGCACTGGCTGGCGGGCAGCCTCGGCGCAAAAGCCCGTAGGGAAACCAACGCAGCGCTGGCCGACGGCAGTGCGCACATCGTGGTCGGCACCCATGCGTTGTTTCAAGAGGCTGTGCAATTCCATCGCCTCGGGCTCACCATCATTGATGAACAACACCGTTTCGGAGTGCAGCAACGCCTCGCCCTGCGCGAGAAAGGCCGTTTTGATAATGCCAACGGCAGCCAAGTGCCTCACCAGCTGACACTCACGGCCACCCCCATCCCCCGCACCCTGGCCATGAGCGTCTATGGCGATCTGGACACATCCGTGATCGACGAAATGCCACCGGGCCGCAAGCCCATCGACACCTTGGTGCTTCCCGAGAGCCGACGCCCCCAAGTAATCGAACGCATTAGCGATGCCTGCCGCCCCTCTGCCACAAAACAAAGCACTCAGGCCTATTGGGTCTGCACTTTAATTGAAGAGTCTGAAGAACTGCAGGCTCAGGCGGCGGAAGCAACATTTGCGGAATTACAGATTGCCTTGCCGGAGCTGAAGGTGGAACTGGTACACGGGCGCATGAAGGCGAAAGAAAAAGCCGAGCGTATGGCACGTTTTTCACGGGGAGAAGTGCAATTGCTGATTGCCACCACCGTCATCGAAGTGGGCGTGGATGTACCCAATGCCACCCTCATGGTAATGGAAAACGCCGAACGATTGGGCCTCGCGCAGCTACACCAGTTACGCGGTCGCGTAGGCCGGGGAGCCGAGCAAAGCTATTGTTTACTACTATACAAAAACCCCCTATCGCATACTGGCAAGCGGCGCCTGGCAGTGATGCGCGATACCACCGACGGTTTTGTTATTGCTGAAGAAGATTTGAAACTGCGTGGGCCCGGCGAGTGGCTGGGCACTCGCCAGACCGGCGACCTGGCCTTTCGCATCGCCGATCTGGTTCGCGATGAAGCGTTAATGGAGCCCGCCAAAGAGGTCGCCAACAGATTAATACAAGACTGCCCTCAGTGGATCGACCCCCTGTTACGTCGCTGGTTAAAGGGCGGCCAAGATTTTGCCGATATCTAATGCAGCAGCGTCTCTTTCAGGCCTTTTCTGACATGCCCCCCTAGAGCGACTTACCACTGGAATCCGCTTCGTTTACTCTGTCCCGAAAGAACGATACCGCACCCGTGCTCCCATTTAATAAACAACCAGGTATTGCCCTTAGAAGGGACGCTCGGAGTATATAAACGCAACGACTCACGGCCACCGACCAATGGCGGATACTCTAGCATCATCCCCATCCGCGATGGCTCGGCGCTTTTTTATACTCATCTCACGGCTTATGCAGGGCCACCACCAATATTATGCTTCCCCTTTTTTATCCTTATTCCGGTCCACACATGGCAACCCGTCAGGCGTTAACCCAATACAGTGATTCGCAAGCCGGTACACCGGCTAGCGACGGCAAGAGAGGGAGGGAGGCAGGTAGTGAGTAGTGAGGGAGAGCGCCACTGCCTGTCATCCGCTCAAGGGCAAGTAACCGCTCCCTCGATGCAGGCATGAACGTAAAAATAGCATCAACGATTTGCGCGGAAATTATCGCCGTGGCCGCTCAATCGCAGAAGGGAAGATCTTCCGCCCTTTACTGAACATCAAACGTCGAACGCTTGACGCTAAAGCGAAAAGGGTGACCGTAATGGTTCCGAACAGGGTGTGGAGTAGTAGCGATCACGTTTCGCAAATCCAAGCTTTTGCCGCTTCAGTGTCATCACTGGAAAACACTTTTACCTCAATAAAGGGAAGCAGCTTGTCCGCCAGAATGGATAGACGGCGCATCCAATCCTTGTCGGTGACCACCGCTTGACGATCAAAGTGTTTCCAATGGCTCAGCCCGAATTTCAGATCCTGGAACAACACATCCATGGACACCCCGCCAAAGGTCTCCATCTCAGCATAAAACCGCACTTTTGGCTGTTTTTGCAGGGCTGCTTCTAACGCCGAGGTAACCGCGTCGAACTCTGCTCGGGTCATTTTCCCCGAGATACGCGCACCGACAACTCGGTCATCATCGAAAGGGATTAACGTCAGCATGTTCCGCCTCCCATCTTTGTCGTGTCTACCACACCCTCGAAACTGGCAGGGGCGCGGGCATAAACATTATCGAGCGTCTACTGGGGAGCCTGCTCCTGAGCCGGCGAGGGCGCCGTCAGACTTTGCCACCCTTGTTTGGCCGCTTCCCAACTCCGCTGGAACTTCACCTTGGCCGCCTCCCAATTATCTTCGCTGGCACTCTGCAAGGCCTGGTAATGGCTCTCCAGAGCTGCTTGTTGCTCTTTCAAAGAAGCAAGCGCGTCCTGCTTCTGCAAACGCGTTTCTTGGGACAGCTCCTTCCACTGACTTTTGATATCGCCCTGCATCAGAGTGACTTGATGATTCAGATCATCCATAGCGTGACGAGCCACGCGCATGGCCTGATTTTTTTGTTCCACTGAATAGCTCTGGATATCTTCCAGAGTTTCTCCTATTTGGGTTTCTACTTTTTCCGGGTCGGGCGTTTTCACGTTAGGAACGCCTTCTGTCTCAGCCCACGCCGTAGCGGTGGTAACTAGCATGAGGGTGGCTGCGACCAATAATCGGTGTGTCATCGAGACAACTCCTTGCTTTGCTTTTTCACCTGTTCTGCCATGTGACAAGCCATACCGCAAAACGCTCCCCGCGATGATGCAAAAACACGTAAAAGAGCGTCAACCCATACGAAGACAGACTCTCGCCGTAGCCATTTCCCTCTGAGGCTCGGGTATCAAGCGTTAAGGATATACACCAGCATCTCCACGACCTGCTCCGGGGTGCGCGCCACCGCGTCGGCGGCGGCATCCACCTCTTTCAAGGGGTGATCATGCTCTTCATCGTGGAGAATGATCATCGGTGTTCCCAAGGCCGAGGTGTAACCGGCATCAAATGCCGCATTCCATTGCTTATACTTGGGGCCAAAACGCACCACTACAAGGTCGGCCTCATCAATCAGCTTACGGGTCCGGATACCATTGATGCCGGCGCCAAGGCGATCTTCCCAGAAACGCTTTTCTTCTGCGCCGAGAATACTCACTCCCACTTTGTCACTGGTCTCGTGGTCGGTCACTGGGGCACTGAACTCAATATCCAGCTCTTTCTCGGCGCAGCCTTGAACGATACGTTCGCGCCAGTCCGTGTGAATTTCTCCAGAAAGATAAACAGTCCAGAAACTCATGGCAATTCTCCCGATGGGTGGCTAAAAACGGCAGGATAGGCCCGCCTGATTGCAAAAGCCACCTTGAACCAGAGAGTCCACTGCCGTTAAATGCCACCTCGTTGTCATCGATTTCAGGAAGGTTTGCCATGCGTATAACACTGATGCTTCTGCTGGCCACTGTATTGCTGGCAGCGTGCGAAGACCCGGACGTGCCGGCCAAGCCCACAGAGAGTTCGGCCCCCACTGACAAGCCCGCCACCAGCAAAAAAGCCACTACACCACAAACTCTGGAAGGCGTTGTCCATACGCTGGAAAAAACCGATGAGCAGTGTGACGCTGACGGTTGCCCGAAAGTAAATCTGCAATGGCTGACATTTAAAAGCCAGACTGAACTCAATGACGCCATCACCCAGCACCTTGCCTCCATGCTAATTCAAGATGAGGACAACGCTACCCACAATGTCACCATCGAAAGCTTGGCCGATGCTTTTTTGCAGGACGCTTCAGATATGGCCATGGCCTCGAAGCAAAGCTGGGAGCTCAGCGCTACGGTGGAGAAGCAAGGTCGCCGCGGAGATCTGGTCACCCTGTCCATGGAAACCTATGAATACACCGGAGGCGCCCACGGCATGCCCAGCGTGCAGTACTTCCACTGGGACTTGGCCAAACAGCAAAAAGTGGCGTTAAACGACTTGCTGGTGCCTGGCCAACAATCCGCGTTCTGGGAAAAAGCTCGCCAGCAGCACAGCGTGTGGCTGGATAAGAAGAGTCTAGACCAAGCCTTCCGCGACAGCTGGCCGTTCGACAAAACGGATGACGTCTTCTTCACTGACAAAGGCCTAGTCCTGCAATACAACGTGTACCACATAGCCCCTTACGCCATGGGACAACCGACCCTGACGATTCCCTATGCGGACCTGGAAGGTATCTTGCGCGGCGCGTATTTATAGAAAGGAACGAGTTGAAAATTCAGCCTGGAAAACGCGAACAGAATAGATACACGCCGCTACATGCCGCGCCCGTGCTCAGAGGTTGCAGCCAATCAGTGACACCGACGATAGCGACAAGTCCAACCCGCGTTTTAACTTTAAATTTTTATTTTCAACTCGTGCCTTTCCTCTCACACCCCTCACCGTCCTCACACCCACAACAGCAAAAAAACCAACTCGGACAACACCACGCTGGCGCCCAACGTATCGCCGGTGTAGCCTCGCAACTGCCGCCACAGATAAGCACCCCACAGCAAGCCCACGGCAGTAACCGCTAGTAGCGCCGGCATTACCCCCCCTGCTAAAACGACGATCAGCAATGTGGTCACCGTGGCAACAGCCAACCGCTGCGCACTAAACCCTTCCGCCACCGGTTTGCTTTTACTGGTATTTGGATCAGTCACATACGGCAAAAATCGCATTAACCACAATGGCGTTAACCGGCTAACGACCGGGCTCAGCAATAAGGCAAGCCAGACCGTTTTCGCCTCCGCCAGCAACAGGCCCTTTAACCCCAACGCCATGATCAGCGCCACCGTCCCATAGGTGCCAATGCGGCTATCTTTCATGATTTCAAGGCGCCGGGCCACGGTATAGCCACCCCCTAGCGCATCCACGCTGTCCGCCAGCCCATCCTCATGAAAAGCCCCGGTGATCCACAGGTGGAACACCAATATTAGCGCCACACAAATTCCAGTGGCCCAGAAAGCATCGAGCAATACAAATAAGCCCGCGTACAGCGCGCCCAGCAACAGCCCCACCAGAGGAAAATACACGCTGGAGCGATTCATTAAGGTCTGGCTGTAATCAATACGTACCAGCATCGGTATTCGGGTGAGAAAACCCACCGCCAGCCAGAACGCCTGCCACTCTTCTTGCCAGTCTCTGTGGGTAAACCTTTGCTGCGCGTGGTGATGACTTTGATGCTTCTTCATTAGGCTTCCTGCTATCAATCACGATAAGGCTATCTCTTTTCCCGCTGCGCGACGCCATACCGAACAAGGCGCACAACTAGGCGCCCAGGCTAATGATAAAATGCGACGTGGAGACGAGAAAGAACGCCTTCCTCCCGCCCTCGGGGGCATCCCCCCGCTGGCCAAAACAACGCAACGGCCTGGCGCTGCGACACATTACTGCACGGAAGCGCGGCATAATTCCAGCCATCGCTCGATCCCTGGGCTACGGTACTTTTGACGGTGCAACACAAAATAGAATTCCCGATTGAAGTCACGGTGTGGCACCGACAACTCCACCAAAGACCCTCGCTTGAACGCCTCTTGCAAGCACACCCGCGACAGACAACTGATCCCCAGCCCTGTTTCCACCGCCCGTTTAATGGCCTCCGTGTGTTCCAGCTCCAGGGCCAGATCTAACTCAGCCACCAGGCCATGCAAAGCCCGCTCGAAGGTCTGGCGAGTCCCCGAGCCCGACTCACGGACAATCCAGTGGGCCGCTCGCAGGTCTTCATCAGTAAGTGCTTGCTTACTTGATAGCGGATGATCCGGGCTACAGAAGACCACCAGCTCGTCCTCCCGCCAAGGTAACAGCTCCAGATCTGGATGATTCAGCTCACCCTCTATCAGGCCCAGATCCAGCTCAAAGCTCAGCACCCGATCAACAATGGAGCGAGTATTAGCCACCTCCAAGTGCACCCGGGCGCCGGGCTGCTGAGCCATGTAATCCGCCATAATCGCCACCGCCAGATAATTGCCAATGGTCAGAGTGGCGCCCACATTCAGACGTCCCAAGTCCCGGCGGGATTGCAGATCGGATTCCAGCTCACGGGCCTGGGCCAGCAGCGCTTCTGCACGGGGCCAGAACTGGCGGCCCAGTTCATTGAGCTTCAATCGCTTGCCGGCCCGCTCAAAAAATTTTATATCGTAAAGGCCTTCCAGTTCCTTAAGTGCCCCGGAAGCCGCCGACTGAGACATGCTCAGATGGTGAGCCGCATGGCTCACATTTTCAAAGTGCGCAATGGCCAGAAAGACTTCCAGCTGCCTGAGGGTATAGCGCATGACCATCTCTTTATGATTGAATGAGAATTATTCTTAAATGAATGATATCGGATTCCCCGATAAGATCTATCGGTATAACCCATTTTACCGATAATTTCCATTCGGTTAAATTTCCACCATCTGGAATTTTGGAATAAGCGCTGATTTAACTATGTCTAATTTGAATACCGAAACCGTCAAAAGCGTTCGCCACTGGAACGACACCCTGTTCAGCTTTACCACCAGCCGGGACCCGGGTTTCCGTTTCAAAAACGGACATTTCACCATGATTGGTCTGGAGCAGGACAACGGCCGCCCACTGCTGCGCGCCTATTCCATTGCCAGCGCGAACTATGAGGAAGAACTGGAATTTTTCAGCATCAAGGTGCAAGACGGCCCGCTGACGTCCCAGCTGCAAAACATTCAGCCGGGCGACAAGATCTACGTGAGCCGCAAGCCCACCGGCACCTTGGTCGCCGACCACTTGCTGCCGGGCAAAAACCTGTGGTTGCTATCCACTGGCACGGGCCTCGCACCGTTCATGAGCATCATCAAGGATCCGGAGGTGTACGAACAGTACGACCGCGTCATTCTCACCCACGGGGTGCGTCATGTCTCCGAGTTGGCCTACCAGGACACCATTGAACACGAGCTGCCAAACAACGAGTTCTTCGGTGAGTTCGTTAACGGCAAACTGCTCTATTACCCCACCGTCACTCGAGAGCCGTTCCGCAACGAAGGTCGCCTCACCGACCTGATGACCAGCGGCAAGATTTTCGAGGACCTGGGCCAGCCCAAACCAAGCCTGGAAAACGACCGCTTCATGCTCTGCGGCAGCCCCGCGATGCTCAAGGACACCCAGGAAATTCTCGACGGCTGGGGCTTCAAGGAAACCCGCGGTGGCGAGCTGGGTGAGTACGTGATCGAGCGAGCGTTTGTGGAGAAATAACACGAGAGACAACATGGTCTTCGCTGTATTCAATCCACGATAGCAAACGTTTGACGTTCACCGCCGCCTTTTTGAGGTCTGTCTCATTCTGCGCAACGCAAAAACTGCGTTAGGCTTGCTGCTCTCGCCACTGACTGGGGGGCATGCCCATCCAGACCTTAAAGGCGCGGGTGAAATTGGCCGGATCGGCAAAGCCCAGCAACTGGCTAATACGCTGAATTTCCATATCGGACGCTGCCAGCAGATGGCAGCTGTCCCGGCGCCGGGCTTCTTCTAGCAGTGATTGAAAGCCCTGCCCCCTTTCCTGCAAACGGCGCCGCAGGGTACGAGATGTCAGGTGTAGATGTGCGGCAAGCTGCTCCGGGGTCGGGTAGCCCTCAGCATCGAGAACCAGCAACTCGCGTACCTGGCGCAGCAGGGTATCACCGGGGGCCAACAAGGCACTTTCCCGCTCGCACTGGGCCAGAGCCTGACTCAGCGCTTCCGGGTTTGCCGTAGGCAACGGGCTATCCAGCCACCGCTCGGCATCCGGCGCCCAAATACCCGCCCTAGGCTGACGATAACGCACCGAAACCGCGCTATCGCACAGAGTTTGGGCTGACGCTATCGGCTCGCCCTGCAGCCAAATTTCCGGCATCAGCGACAGGCCCGGAAGGATAAACCGCATGCCACTGGCCATGCTGCCCAGCATGGAGCTAAGCACCAGATCCTGCACTGCGGCAGGCAACATCACTTCCGGCAGCAACTCAAAAAACAGGCCGCCACCTTCGACCTTTACTTCAAGGGCGGCGCTACGGCCCCGCAGATCCCAGAAACGTTCCAGCAGGCCAATCGCTTCCCGGGCAGTACCGGCACACATGAGCAGGTAGCCTAGGTTGCCATGGGCAGTCAAAGGCATACGCTGCCCCACGGCCAAACCAATGCCGTTGTCGCCGGTCAAGGCCGCCGCGGCCACAAACACCTGAACGGTCTCCTGCAAAGACACTTGCCCGGTGGGATCGTCCAACCGTGACGGCAGCAACCCGGCCCGGGCCAGCAGCGTCTCCCGATCGACTCCCCGCTGAACGGCCACATCCACACACATGCGTGGATAGGTCACCGGCTGATTCCTTTGGCGAGTCCAGTCGGGAAATTGTGTCCAGGGTATGGTTGTTTTCGGCTCAGGCAATTTGGCCACCAATGACAAGCGCTTTGTCCGCCAAGCATCTCACGCCCTCACTGTGCTCACCAGTACCGTATAGGCCAAGTGCCACCGTTCCTTTTTCGCCAGGAGGCTCAATATGAATGCACCGGCAAAGCCGCTTCACGATAATCCCGCCGATAATCGACCGGCCATGGTGATTCCCACCGTCCGCCAACCGGAATTCGACTTGGCTGACGATGTGCCCAAATACTGGTGGGATAACGACCCGGTTAAAACCTTGATGCTTGGCGCCCTGTCCGCCAGCTTTCCCGCCGGGGAGCGATTTTTCATCGACTCAGTGCGCCATTACCAAAACCGCATTAACGATCCGGAGCTGAAAACAGCGGTACAAGCTTTTATCGGCCAAGAAGCCCACCACTCCAAAGAGCACAAACTGCTCAATGGCTACCTGGAAGAGCGAGGGGTTGGTCTTGGCCGCCTAGATCGTGAAATTCAGGTTTTTATGGACTGGATGCGCAAGAACCTGTCGCCGGAACGGCAGCTGGCCCACACCGTGGCAGTGGAACATCTCACCGCATTAATGGCCGAGGAGTTTCTGCTCAAGTATAGCGCTCTGGATGAAATGGACCCGCGCATGGCGCCGATCTGGGCTTGGCATGCCATTGAAGAGTCCGAGCACAAGGCCGTGGCGTTTGATGTGTACAAGCAAATCGGGGGCAGTGAATTCACCCGCATCACAGAAATGGCCTTCGTGAGCGTTCTCTTCCCGCTCTTTTCTACCCTGCATCTGGCACAACTAATGAAGGAACAGGGCGAGTTGACCAATGTGAAGTCGTGGCTGGGCGGCCTCAATTATATGTGGGGCAAACCTGGGGTGTTCCGCAAGCTGCTGCCCTCCTACTTCAGATTCTACAGCCCGAGCTTCCATCCCTGGCAGCACGATTCCCGCGATCTTGTGGAAAAAGCCAAGAAAAAATGGCTCGGTAACTGGGCCTGATGTTCATTTTTTCGGGAGACCACACGTCCAGGTGCCTGATGCCTTAAATCACAGATACAAACTTAAAAAAATTGTGTTTAATGGCCTCCGGCGCCCGGGGATTCTTACTCCACTTCGACCAGATCAAAGCTCTGTTTAATCTTGCCTCCCTCACGAATCGAGGCAAGCACGCTATTCAGGCGGGTCGGATCAAACGCCTGGGTCTGCAACTTGGCAATCTCGACATACAGGTTGGTTGCCGCTAGCACATTACTGGAGATGTCCTGGTCGCTATGTACCACACCAAAACTCACGTCCGGGCCGATCAGGTCGATAGTCTTGTTATCCAGCAACAGAGTATCGAACTCTGAGACTAGCGCGTGGGTAACGGTGTATTGTCCAGCCGGAGTGGTAATTACCTGGGGCGTTTCAAATTCGATGGTTTCTCGTGATTTCACATAGGTCCCTGGCGCCGCCACCGCCATGGGCAAGGCAAGACCAAAGCGCACCGATTTCGCCTTGGCGGATTTCACGTTGCCCTCTTTGTCGATAACAAATTGACGGCGCAGACCCGGCTCCATGCCCAGCGCCATCACCCGCCCCGTTTCATCCTGCCAAGAGAGCCCTACTTCATAACCGTCATCAAATTCCTGCAGCACTTCCCAGATAATAATCTGGTGCCCTCTGGCTGGATTTTTGATAACCGACTTGTCACCGACCTTTGCATCTTCATGGATATAAACATGGTCCGGCGCTTTCATTGCCGCAACCATGGGTACTTCCAGCAGGGAACAACCCTGCAGCATAGCCAGTGCAGAAAAACCTGCCATGCAGGTAAACCGGCATTGCGTCATTAACCCCATCCCTTCCCCCGATGTAAAATGCGCCGCAGCGCTGAAGAGATAACATTACCGTAGAATGTCGCACTACTGCGTTAATTTTTATTCATCTTGCATGAGGGAAGGTGAAGCAAGGGATCGCTATCACCCGGCCAACGACAAGCTCCATGGTTTGGAGCCTGTAGAACACGGGTTAACAGATAAAACGCTGGTGGCTAGCGAAGACGCGCCAGTTTGCTCACCGGGACAGCGCTATTTTTTCGGGCCAGGCTGTAAGGTTACCGGCTGGGCCAATACATCAGTGCCTTGCGCTGGTTTGTCGTCTAGGTCTTTTCGGGCGCCGCAGGCAACACATTCCATCCACTGATGATCACCCTCTATGACCCGCTGTATCTTGTCCACCTGCCCACACTCCGGGCAGCTAGCACCAGCAATAAATTGGCGTTTCATCATCTCTCTCTACTTAACCCCCCAGGCGCCCGGTGCCACGCGTATAGGCGTCGGCTCCGGGCGTTCGGTATCAGGTGGTTTATCCATTAATACCGCAATGACGCAACAAAGGTTCTACGCTAGGTTCACGACCGCGGAACGCCTTGAACAGCTCCATGGGCTCGCGGCTACCGCCTTTGGCAAGAATTTCCGTACGAAAAGCGCGTCCGGTTTCTTCGTTGAACTCGCCCTCTTCTTCAAAGCGAGAATAGGCATCCGCCGATAACACTTCTGCCCATTTGTAGCTGTAGTAACCCGCGGCATAACCACCGGCAAAAATATGCCCGAAGCTATTGGGGAAACGGTTAAATGAGGGCGGCTGAATCACTGCCACTTGTTCGCGCACCTCATCCAATATCTGATAAATATTCAGCCCCGGCTGGTATTCAGCATGAATACGCATGTCAAACAGAGAAAATTCAATCTGCCGCACCATCTGCATGGCACCCTGAAAGTTTTTTGCGGCAAGCATTTTCTCCAGCTTTTCCTTCGGTAGCGGCTCACCGGTTTGATAATGACCGGAAATCAGAGCAATACCTTCCTCGGTCCAGCACCAGTTTTCCAAAAATTGGCTAGGCAGCTCCACCGCATCCCAGGCCACACCATTAATACCGGAAATACCGGACACATCCTGCTCGGTGAGCATGTGGTGCAAACCGTGGCCGAATTCGTGAAACAGGGTCGCAACTTCATCGTGGGTCAACAGCCCCGGTTTGCCACCAGCCGGCGGCGCGAAATTACAAGTCAGGTAAGCCACCGGGGTCTGCACGCTGCCATCCGGTTGACGACGACGGATGCGAGCATCATCCATCCAGGCGCCCCCGCGCTTGCCAGTACGGGCATACATATCCAGATAGAACGCCGCACGGACACCGCCATCGTCATCCACCAACTCGTAGAAGCGCACATCCTCGTGCCAGGTGTCCACGTCCTTGCGTTGTTTAAACTGAATGCCAAACAACTTGCCGACCACCGAAAACATGCCATTGATTACCGTGTCTGCCGGGAACCAGGGGCGCAACTCTTCTTCGGAAATATCGTAACGGGCTTCGCGTAAACGCTCACTCCAAAAACCAATATCCCACGGATTCAAATCACCGGCACCTTGCTCGGCAGCAAACGCTTTCAGTTCCGCTAGTTCCTGCTCTGCCTGGGGTTTGGCGCGGCGCGCCAAGTCTTCGAGAAACTGTACAACCTCGCTAACATCTCTGGCCATTTTCGTCGCCAAAGATTCTTCAGCGTAGTTGGCGAAACCCAATAGCTGAGCCTGTTGATGTCGCAGCGCCAGGATCTCATCCATAATCGCCGCATTATCAAACTGCCCAGCTTGCGGCCCCTGATCGGAAGCCTTGGTGGTCCAGGCGGTGTACATTTCTTTGCGCAATTCTGCGTTTTTACAGTGGCTCATCACCGCGATAAAAACCGGGGCATCCAGGGTCAGTAACCAACCCTTTTTTTCCTCTGCTTTAGCGCGATCTGCGGCTCCGGCCTTGGCGCTTGCGGGCAAGCCATCAAGTTCATTCTCATCGGTGATCTGTTTGCTCCACGCTTGGGTAGCATCAAGCGCGTTGTCCGAGAATTGGCTGGTCAACTCAGATAACCGTTTTGAATTGGCCATGTATTGCGTTTTCTTTGCTTCCGGCAAGTCCACCCCGGACAAACGGAAATCACGCAGGGTATTGTCGATATCTTTTTGCTGGGCTTCACTCAGCGTGGCCCACTGATCGCTATCGCGCAGTGCCTGATAGGCAGCACAAAGGGCCGTATTCTGCCCCACTTCGGTAGCGTATTCGCTAAGCAGCGGCAAGCAATTATTATAGGCATTACGCAAGGGTTCATTCTGGGCCACGGCATTCAAATGTCCGGCGGGCCCAAATGCTTTACCGAGACGGTCATCTTCCTGGTCCAATGCCTGTACCAGGTGGGCATAATCGAAATCACCTTCGGCCAGCACCTGCTCGATACGGGCACGGCCCTCTGCTACCAGCTGCTCCACGGCAGGGAGAACATGTTCAGGTTGGATCTGTGAAAAAGGGGGGAGTGCTGGATAATCAATCAGCGGATTGTTGCTCATGGGTGTCCTGTCCTGCTTCGGGTTCAGCGTGTGTCTGCGCGGGCGGCAGCCGGTGGCGAGCGGTGTCGTCCGGCTGCAACAGCGTCTGGAATACCAGCCACTTGCTTAGCAGAAAAACGCCAAGCAAGATCAGTATGGCTAACATTATATGGGCGGGCTCGCGTGGCATGCTCGTCCCTGGCCATTGAAATGAACTATCGAGTGTATCAGTGATGGGGATTCGCCGCTTTGAAGACAAGGCCCCGCAGTTGGGGAAACGGGTATTTGTAGATGAGGACGCCACCGTGATTGGGGAGGTCATCCTGGGCGACGATTGTTCGGTGTGGCCCAAGGCCGTGATTCGGGGCGACATGCACGCCATTCGTATCGGTAACCGGGTCAGCATTCAGGATAATGCTGTACTGCACATCACCCACGACTCCCCGTTCAATCCCGGCGGTTTCGGGCTGCAGGTCGGCGACGATGTCACCCTGGCTCACCAAGCCATGTTGCACGGCTGCACCCTAGGCAACCGGGTCATGGTGGGTATGCAGGCAATCATTATGGACGGCGCTATTGTGGAAGACGATGTGATTGTCGCCGCCGGCTCATTGGTTGGGCCGGGCAAATATCTTGAAAGCGGCCACCTGTATCGCGGCCAACCCGCGCGCCAAATACGCCCGCTTACCGAAAAAGAAAAAGCTTTTTTGCCCTATGTAGCGGGTAATTATGTGCGCTTGAAAGATCGATATTTGAAAAGCAACCAATAACCAACGTCTAGCTGAGTGAAAATTAAGCGCATCCTAATCGGTGATACTCGCTTCGTTCACCCTCCTGATCTCACATAGCTCAAGCTCATAGCTAAATCTGCCACATGAACGACATGTTACCAAAACTGGAGCTCTCATCTCGGCTGCGCAGGGGCGAGGTGGAGCTTTGTATTGTCAAAGTGAACGAAAAGGTATCCCAGTGAACGCCGCCGCCCGCGGTCACACCCAACACCCCGTCGCGCGTTTCCACGTTATATTGCCTAGCGTGGGTCTCCAGGTAGGAATATCCAATATACTCACCAAAAGTGGAGATAAAAACTTCCCAGCCGAAGCCTGTGCCATCAAACAGCCCAACCAATGAGCCGGCTGTACCAATACCCGCATAGTCAGGAATAAAATTACCCGGCAGATTGTGACCCACACGCAAGAAACCACCGGCGGAACTGGTCCCGTGAAAATTGTTGGCATCTACACCCCAGGCATAACCGAGCTCACCCTGAAGCGCTGAATCCCACTGGAACTGTTTGAAACGGCGGGCATTAATGAAATAGAGGCCGCCAATCAAGTCCGTGCCCAACTGGTTATCCCACCCCTGCGGCTCATCAGACCCGGTGACCTTGTGGGCCAATTTTTGGCTTTGCTCCGCGCCCGAAGACGGACCCACTACACCAAGTCGCATGCCGTACCCTACCAGGCTATCGTCATCCCAACTGAACAGCCCCATTTCCAGGTTGCTGTATCCCGCATAAGGTAAATCATTGTAATTGGGGGCGGACTGACTGATATCCTTAGGCGTAATCATCATCTGTTCTAAGCTGAACGTCAGAGCATGCTGATCATCACGGAAGGCAATCCCCGGTAAGGGCGATAAAAAATCCGCCACTCCACAGGTAACACTGCTATTACTCTCACAATGGTCGTGAGCCTCTCCCACCCAACTGATACGCACGCCATTGGTGTAATGCCCGTCAGCACCCACAAACAAGTCATTATCCCAGGACAAGCCGAATGTAGAAGCTATAACACTTACTGGCAGCAATCCGCCTAACAACAGAATAAAGCGCAGAAACATATTTCACTCGGCATCAATGTGAAGCGGCCCTGATGATGAGCCGTCCCCCAACGCACAGGGGGGTTAAAAACGCCAACGACGCTGCATGACCAAAAACGCAAACGATGCTGACCACGTTATCAATATCAAACCATTCAGGGCTTCTACCCCAGCAATCAGACGCAAGGTTCCCACTGGAAATAGATCCCCCAACCCCAAAGAGGTATAGCAGGCGGCAGAGAAATACAGGTGATCCAAAAAACTGCCGTTCACCGCGCCGCCAATGCTCATGGCAGTATCTCCCACGTCCAACAGCAGATACACCCAAGCATAGAGTGTAATTTCCACCATGTGGGCCGCGAACATGACGATCACCACCACCAGGATTTCGCCGCGGAAACTTTTCCAGCGCTTAAGCAAGCCTGACAGGCTAGCCAAGGTCCAATAATGCAACATCACCGTAGCCAGCACCATGATCAGACTGACCACAGACGCGTACACCACCTCATACATTACCGTACCGTTAGCCACGGGCTGCTAACGCAACGAAGCCATGACGGGTGCGCTATTCGGGCGCCAGCCCCGCCAGATTTCAAACGCCTCAGCCGCCTGCTCAACCAACATACCCAAACCATCCGCTGTGGCCGCAGCGCCTTGCTGCTCTGCCCAACGCATGAACGGGGTGGGCTCACTGCCATAAACCATGTCGTAGGCCACTGCGCCCTCTGCCAGCAAACCATCAGGCAAGGCGGGCATCTCACCGTGCAAGCCCGCCGAAATCGCATTAATTACCAGATCAAACTGCCCCATGAGGTTATCCAGACCACCCCCCAGCACGGGTGGGCCTTCTCCTTTCATGACGTGGCCCGCCAAGGCTTCGGCTTTCTCCTTGGTGCGATTGGCAATGCGCAACAAGGTGGGCTCCTGCGCCAGTATCGGCCCCAGCACACCGCGCACAGCACCACCCGCGCCCAGAATAAGCACCCGCTTCTTGCGAATTGCCCAGCCCTGATTATCACGAATGTCTTTTACCAAGCCCGCGCCATCGGTGTTATCCCCATGCAGCTGATCGCCATCCCACCACAAAGTGTTCACCGCGCCGGCCTGGTCTGCCCGCTCGGTGATGGCATCACACAGCGCAAAGGCCTGCTCCTTAAAAGGAACGGTGACATTTGCCCCCAGCCCGCCGGCCTCACGGAAGGCCTGCACCGCCCCTGCGAAATCATCCAGGGGCGCTTCGCGTTTTTCATATTTCATGGGGTCGCTATGCTGGGCAGCGAATGCATGGTGAATTTCCGGCGAACGTGAGTGGCTTACCGGATTGCCAAAGACACAATATAACCCGACATCCGCCACGGCTTTTTCTCCGCTCATGCCCACTCCCGGTGAATCAAAAATTTCTGGTAGAGCTCACTCTCGGCACTGTCCGGTTCGGGGTGGTGATCGTAATCCCAGCGTACCAGCGGCGGCAGCGACATCAGGATTGATTCGGTACGGCCACCAGACTGCAGGCCAAAGATAGTGCCGCGATCGTAGACCAGATTGAACTCCACATAACGGCCGCGACGGTACAGCTGAAACTGGCGTTCGCGATCCCCATATTCATGATCTTTACGGCGTGCCAAAATCGGCTGATAGGCCGGCACATAGGCATCACCGATGCTGCGCATCAAGGCAAAGCTGGTATCGAAATCAAACCGGTTCAGATCATCAAAAAACAGCCCCCCCACCCCGCGCGGTTCATTGCGATGCTTGAGATAGAAATAATCATCACACCAGGTTTTGAATTCCGGATAGATTTCCTTACCAAACGGTTGGCAGGCAGCTTTAGCTGTCTGGTGCCAGTGCACCACGTCCTCCTCAAAGCCGTAGTAAGGCGTTAGGTCAAAGCCGCCGCCAAACCACCACACCGGGGCTTCGCCTTCTTTTTCTGCTACAAAAAAGCGGACATTGGCATGGCTAGTAGGGGCGTAGGGGTTTTTCGGGTGAATCACCAGTGACACACCCATGGCCTGAAAACTGCGGCCAGCCAACTCCGGGCGCGCCTCAGTAGCCGAGGGCGGCAACTGCTCACCGAATACATGGGAGAAATTCACCCCACCCTTTTCAATCACCGCACCATTTTCCAGCACTCGGCTACGCCCCCCCCCGCCTTGCTCGCGCTCCCAGCTATCTTCACGGAAAGTGGCTGCGCCGTCTTCAGCGCCCAGCGCATCGCAAATGCGGTCCTGCAGATTCAACAGGTAGTCTTTCACCGCCTGCAGCGAAACCTCTGACATGGTGCTCTCCCCGGGGGCTCTCGGTATGTTCACGGGCGCACGGTGCGTCCGCTTTCCAAGTCAATAATGGTAGAGGGTTTGGCTCCCCGGTCACAGGCGCCGCTAACAATAAAGTCGAGTTGATCACCCAGCTGCCGGGCCACCTGATAACGAGTGCGAGCGGCCGGGCGGCCACTGATGTTGGCGCTGGTGGAAATGATCGGCTGACCGACCAGCTGGCATAACTGCCGCGCCAATGGGTGGTCCGGCACGCGCACCGCCACCTTGCGGTGTTGCCCGCGCACCCAGGCCGGCAGACGGTCACTGGCATCAATCAGGTAGGTGACCGGGGCCGGCCATTGCTGTTGCAGCTGGGTAGCCTGCCGTTCGGTCAGGCGCAGATAGGGCGCCAGCTGTGCGACACTCTCGCCGATCAGAATCAGCCCTTTGCTCACCGGGCGATGCTTGATCGCTAGCAGCTGCTCTACCGCGTTCCGATTAAACGGATCGCAGCCCAAGCCATAGACGGACTCGGTGGGGTAAGCCACCACGCCTCCCGCCTGAATGATCTGTGCCGCACTGAGCAGATGCTGTTCCATGACCAAGCCTTGAAAGCAAAAGCGGCAAATTACCCTGCACGGCCCCGCGACTCAAGTCAGAATCCGCTAGCCCTGGCGCTTTAAATACCCGCCGGCAACCCGTTCCACCCAGCCTTCCAACTCCAGGTCAGCCAGTTGGCCGGCCAGCTCCGACATGGGCAAACCCGTACGGGCCTGCAGGGTATCTAGGGCATTCAGGCCCCCGGTGAGATGAGCCAGCAAAGCTGGCGCCTCACACTGAATCCCTGTAGCTTCCACACTGCGCTGGAAATCGCCAAAAGCGTGGAAGATATCGTCCACGGACTCCAGCCAGCTGGCGCCGTCACGCAACAGCTGATGACAGCCCTTGCTAAGCGGATTGTGGATACTGCCCGGAATAGCAAAGACTTCACGCCCCTGAGACAACGCTGTGCGTGCGGTAATCAACGAGCCACTCTTGATCGCAGCCTCTACCACAATAGTGCCCAGACTGAGCCCGCTAATAACACGATTACGCATAGGGAACTGCGCAGGAAGCGGGCGCGAACCCGGGGCGAACTCAGACACCAAGGCACCACCGTTGTCGACGATCTGCCCGGCCAGCAACCCATTGCGAGGCGGATAGATGCAATCCGGGCCACTGCCAAGCACCGCCACTGTGCGCCCGGCACTCACCGCCCCCCGGTGGGCAGCCGCATCGATGCCCAATGCCAGCCCGCTGATAATAACAAAGCCGCTAGCGGCTAAATTACGGGCAAACCGGCGACTGTTGTCGAGGCCATCAGCTGACGCATTGCGCGCGCCCACCATGGCCAACGAGGGCGCATTCAAAGCCTCTATACTGCCGCGGACAGCAATCACCCCAGGCGCATCGTTGATCTGAGCCAGCAACGGCGGATAATCCGCATCACCCAACGCAATCCAACGCCAGCCCTGCTCACGCAATTGTTCGAAATACACGGGAAGGTTGCCGGTATTATCCAGCAGCCGGGCACGCTCTTTCAGGCCGGCCGGCAGTAAAGGAAGAAAATCTGATACCGGTGCCGAAGCAATCCGATGTTGCTGCAAAGCGCGGCCCAGCGCCGCTGAAGACGGGGAAAATAACGCCTGCAGTAGCAGGCGTTTAAATTGTCCATCCATTTCGCCCACCTCCCTGTGTGCGCTGGAATAATGTCTGGAGTCAAACCTGTGGCTCTCAAGCCGGTAGTCTAACCATAAAAACAAAGATCCGGATACGAGAGTACGCCCTTTCCATGCATAGAAAGAGCGTATTCTCGGGCGTCAGAGGCTCAGCCTCAAGCGGTTAGCGAACTATCAGTAGATCAGTAGCTGCCCGCCGGGCTTTCGGCGATATCGTGCATATAAATAGGCCGTGTGGACTCCATAATCAAGCCATAAGCCACCTTGTCGAAGACCCGGAAGATCACCATGGAACCGGTTTTCTCACGGGGCAGCTGGACCATGTCACCCTGCTGGCGGTCGCGGACCACTTCGCCCTGACCATATATATCCAGCACGTTGCCTTCTTTCAGGCCGTCACGCAGGCCCTTGTTGATCACTACTACGTCGTTACGGGCCACACTATTAAGGCGATCAAAGAAGCGAATCACTTTCGCCTCAATCTTGGTATCCGGTGCAGACGGATACAGTACCGCGCGAACACGTCGGTCTTCAGTGGAGAACAGGCGATCATCAATGCGCAAGTCTTCACTGGAATCAGTGACCCGCAGGGTGATCATGTCGCCATCGTGACTGGCCACTCGGCCAAGACCGATCTGGCGAGCTTCGTAACCCAGAACTTCATTGGTGTCCGGGTCCACGTATTGCTCACCCGTGCGGTAGAAACCATAGCCCTGTTCGAGATCTTCCCATTGGGTGGCAGTATCACGGGCATAAACGGTATCGCCTTCACCGAAGATCACACGGCGATCGCGGCCACCCACCAGATAGGGGGCTTCAACGATTTCCTTGCGATCAACCACCAATCCTTCTTTCAGGTAGGACTGAATCGCACTGGCTGGGATGGCGGGAATCGCCTCATCATTGGCAATTTCACGCACCCGTGGGGTGAGTTTCACTGTACCATTGGACATTATGGTTTCTTCCACGCCTCGCTTCACCGAAAGGCGCGGTTCACCATCAACATAGGACAGACGGATTTCGTCGCCGGGGTAGATCAGATGAGGGTTACTGATGTCCTCATTAATCTGCCAGATTTCAGGCCACTGCCACGGCTCTTGCAGGAAACGGCCGCTGATATCCCAAAGGGTATCGCCGTTTTTCACGAAATACTTGCTGGGGTGCCCATCTTTGAGCACCACCGCTGCGGAGACCATACCGGACACCGCCAGCACCAAGCCAAAGGCCAAGGCGCGCTGGACCGATTTCATCATAATCGGATTCCTTTTATCATTATTGGACTCATCCCCGAGAGCGACCGCGATCCTTTATTGTAGACGCGGTTCCTTTTGGATATTAGCAATGCGATCATATATTTAGCAACCGAAATTCGAGTACTACCGCAACTTCTGAGAAGGCACATGGCTAAACTGGAAATACTGGAATTCCCCGACCCACGACTACGCACAGTAGCAAAGCCGGTGGAAAAGGTAGATGACGAGCTTCGCAAACTGATCGACGACATGCTTGAAACCATGTACGCCGCCCCGGGGATAGGCTTGGCTGCTACCCAGGTCGACGTGCATATTCAATTGATCGTCATGGATCTGTCCGAAGAGCACAACGAACCCATGGTGTTTATCAACCCACAAATCACTCCGCTCACCGAAGAACTGGCCCCTTACGAAGAAGGCTGCCTGTCGGTGCCGGGCTTCTACGAAAAGGTGCCACGTCCAGCGCGGGTAAGGATTAACGCTCTAGACCGGGACGGTAACGCCTTCGAAGTGGAAGCAGACGAGCTGCTCGCCACCTGTATCCAGCATGAAATGGATCACTTGAACGGCAAGCTATTCGTAGATTACGTATCCCGGCTAAAGCGCGACCGCATCAAGAAGAAGCTGGAAAAAATCCACCGCCAGCAGGCTTAACATTAGCTGCACGCTAGAAGGCGTAACGCCCACCATTTCCGCGTTGTAGCTTGTAGATTGTAGCTTGCCGTTCCCAACCCAGAGGCCTTTTTTTGAAACCCTTACGTCTCGCCTTCGCCGGCACCCCGGATTTCGCCGCCGCCAGCCTACAGGCCGTGCTGGATAACGGTCATCAGGTTGTGGCAGTGCTCACCCAACCGGATCGTGCCGCCGGGCGCGGCAAGAAATTGCAGCAAAGCCCGGTCAAACAACTGGCCCATAGCCAAGGCATTACCGTACTGCAGCCGGAAAACCTAAAAGGCGAAACCATTCGCCAACAGCTGCATGATCTAGAGCTGGATGCACTGGTTGTGGTGGCCTACGGCCTGATCATTCCTCAGGCAGTGCTGGACATGCCGCGGCTAGGCTGCCTGAATGTGCACGGCTCGCTATTGCCGCGCTGGCGCGGTGCCGCACCCATCCAGCGGGCCATTACCGCTGGCGACACGGAAACCGGCAACACCATTATGCAAATGGAAGCCGGGCTCGATACCGGCCCCATGCTGCTGAGTGAATCACTGCCTATCGGCGATAGCGAGACTGGCGGAGAACTGCATGATCGATTGGCCGCCCAAGGCGCCCGCCTGCTAGTCACCGTGCTGCAGGACCTGGAAAAATACCTGGCCAACGCCACGCCACAACCAGATGAAGGCATCACTTACGCCCATAAGCTAAGCAAGGCCGAAGCGCGGCTGGATTTTCGCCTGCCCACGCGCGCGCTCTACAATCGCATTCGAGCTTTCAACCCTTTCCCGGTGAGCTGGGTGCCACTGAACGGTCAGCCCATGCGCATCTGGCGCGCCAGTGAAAGCCCACAACCGGCACAAGAAAACGATGAACCGGGCTATATTCTCAGCGTGGACGACCAGGGTATCCATGTGGCCACCGGCGATGGCAGCCTGATACTTGAAGAACTGCAATTGCCCGGCAAACGACGGATGGCGGTGGCGGACCTACTACGGGGCAACCCCACCTTGTTTTCGGTAGGCGAACCACTGGGCGATGCCATTATCAATGAATCTGGTGACCACAGTGGCAACGCCTGACCCGCGCCTGAGCGCGGTACGCGCGCTAAACCGGGTACTGCCAGGCAAGGGCGACGGCGAAAGTCTCCGCGAGGTACTGCGCGACTTCCCATTGCAAGGTAGCGACGGCGGACAAATGCGCGATATTTGCTTTGGCGTCTGCCGCCATTTGCGTCCTCTCAATCACTGGCTTAATCAACAGCTATCCAAACCCCTCAAGGGCAGCGCCCAACCGGTACGCCTGGCCTTGCTGGCGGGCCTCTACGAGCTATGGTTCAGCAACCGGCCGGCCCACGCCATCGTCAACGCCTACCCGCAGCTATGCCGAAAGCTGAAAGCCCCCTGGGCTGCGGGCCTTAGCAATGCGGTGCTGCGCAAAGCTAGCCAGATCACCCTTGAGCAAGCCGTGGCCGACGCCCCCATCAATATCCAGTTAAGCCTGCCGGACTGGCTGTTTAAACGCTGGGAAAAGGATTGGCCCAACAACGCCGACGCCATGGCCCGCGCCAACCTGCAAACGCCCCCATTTACCTTGCGAGTAAATCGGCAGCAGCAACAACGAGCTGATGCCATCGCCGCCTTGGGCGAAGGCGCCCGCGCCGGCTACATTGCCCCTTACAGCATTTACCTGCAGCCCGCCCGCCCGGTGCTCCAACTGCCCGGCTTTGAGCAGGGCGCCCTGTCCGTTCAGGACGAGGCCGCCCAGTTGCCTGCTGAATTGCTGCAAGCCCCGGCAAAGGGTCGCATCCTGGATGCCTGCGCCGCCCCCGGGGGCAAAACCGGTCAATTACGTGAGAAATTCCCAGCCGCAGATCTCTCTGCGCTGGAACTGGAAAGTAAACGGCTAGCGCGCATCCGCGAGAACCTGGCGAGGCTGGGCACCGACGTGACCCTGCTGCAGGGTGACGCCAGCGATCCGAAAACCTGGTGGGACGGCACCCCCTTCGATGCCATTTTGCTGGACGCGCCGTGCTCCGCCACTGGCATCCTGCGCCGCCAGCCAGATGTGAAGTGGCACCGCAAATCCTCGGACATCGGTGTACTGGTTGATTTACAAGCGCGCATGCTGGATGCACTATGGCCCCTGCTCAAACCCGGCGGCATGCTGGTGTATGCCACCTGTTCGGTACTGCGAGACGAGAACGATCATCAGGTGCGTAACTTCTTGCAACGTCAGCCACAGGCTAGGGATGTGACGCCTCGGCCGGAAGGGGCCACAATGGTGGACGCAGGGTGGCAACTGTTCCCGGAACAACACGGTCCGGACGGTTTCTACTTGGCTTGCCTGCGTAAAGAATCGGGGGCCCAACTCAGTTCATGAAAATTATTATTCTCGGTGCTGGCCAAGTCGGCGGCACTCTGGCTGAAAACCTGGCCAATGAACGCAACGACATCACCGTCATCGACACCGATGATGAGCGCCTGCGCGAGCTGGGCGACCGGCTAGATATCGGCACGGTACGCGGCATGGGCTGCTACCCGGCCGTACTCAAGAATGCCGGCGCTGAAGATGCGGACATGCTCATCGCGGTAACCAACTCTGACGAGGTCAACATGATTGCCTGTCAGGTGGCCTACTCCCTGTTCCGCACGCCCTCCAAGATCGCCCGCATTCGTACCGCCCACTACACCAGCCGCTCGGAAAAACTGTTCAACGAAAATGCCCTGCCTATTGATGTAATCATCAGCCCTGAACAGGTGGTAACCGATTACATCAAGCGTCTGATCGAACACCCTGGCGCCCTGCAGGTAGTAAACTTTGCCGGCGGCCGAGTACAACTGGTTGCTGTGCGGGCCTATTACGGCGGCCCACTGGTGGGCAATGAATTACGCGAATTGCGCACACACATGCCCAACGTGGATACCCGCGTGGCGGCTATTTTCCGTCGTGGCCGCCCCATCATCCCGGAAGGCAACACGGTTATCGAAGCCGACGATGAAGTGTTTTTCATCGCTGCCAAAAACGATATCCGTGCCGTTATGAGTGAACTGCGTCGGCTTGAGCATAACTACAAGCGCATCATTATCGCTGGCGGCGGCAATATTGGTTACCGCCTAGCCAAGACCATTCAGCATCGCTACAACGTGAAAGTCCTGGAGCGCATGCCCAAACGGGCTGAATGGCTGGGCGAGAAACTGCACCAGACCGTGGTGCTGCAAGGCTTGGCCACGGATCGTGACGAATTGCTCAAGGCGAACATCGAAAACACCGATGTATTCTGCGCGCTGACCAACGATGACGAAGCCAACATCATGGCCTCACTGCTGGCAAAACGACTGGGCGCTCGTAAAGTGATGACCCTGATTTCCAACCCGGCCTATGTAGATCTGGTACAAGGGCATGACATTGACATCGCCATCTCGCCTCAGCAGTCCACCATTGGTAGTCTGCTTAGCCATGTGCGCCGAGGCGATGTAGTCAATGTTTATTCCCTTCGCCGGGGCGCGGCAGAAGCCATCGAAGCGATTGCCCACGGCGACGCCAAGTCATCCAAAGTGGTGGGGCGCGCCATTGATGAAATTGACCTACCGGAAGGCACCACCATTGGTGCCGTAGTGCGCGGCGAAAAAGTGCTGATTGCCCACGACCATGTGGTGATCGAACCGGACGATCACGTCATTCTGTTCCTGATCGATAAACGCCGAACCCGAGACGTGGAAAAACTATTCCAGGTCGGCTTTACGTTTTTTTAGGAAACGCATGCACGCAACCACGCAACAGCGCACCACGCAGAAGCAAAGCCATGGCTATATCAGGTTACCGCGTGATACAAGGTCCGTGCCGGTCTGCCAGCAGGTACTCTCATGCACTTCGCGTTAATTTCGAAAATTCTCGGCCTGCTGCTCGTCGTCTTCAGCTTTACCATGATGCCGCCAGTGGCAGTGTCATATTGGTACCAGGAAGGCAGTGAAACTCCCTTCCTGGTTTCTTTTGTCATTACCTTAGCGCTTGGGTTGAGTCTTTGGCTGCCGTTCTTTCGTAATAAATCCGAGCTGCAGACCCGTGACGGTTTCCTGGTGGTCACTCTTTTCTGGTCGGTACTGGGCGTAATCGGGGCACTGCCGCTAATCATCAGCGATGATGTGCCGGTGGGATTCACCGATGCGGTATTCGAATCCATATCTGGCCTAACCACCACCGGCGCCACCATTCTGTCGGGAATCGATTTCCTGCCCAAATCCATTCTCTACTACCGCCAACAGCTACAATGGCTCGGCGGCATGGGCGTAGTAGTATTAGCCGTGGCGATTTTGCCCATGCTTGGCATCGGCGGCATGCAGCTGTACAAAGCCGAAATTCCCGGCCCCATGAAGGACACCAAGCTAACCCCGCGCATTGCGGAAACCGCCAAAGCCCTGTGGTTTATCTATCTGTTCATTACCATTGCTTGCGCCGTCCTTTACTGGGCGTTTGGCATGACTGTTTTTGATGCCATCTGCCACAGCTTCAGCACCGTCGCCACCGGCGGCTTTTCCACCCACGATGCCTCCATGGCCTACTGGGATAATGCTCTTATCGACTGGACAGCTACCATTTTTATTCTTATCGGCGGGCTTAACTTCGCCTTGCATTTTGCCGTATGGCGAGGCCGATCACTGCTGGCTTATCTGCGTGACCCAGAGTTCCGCTTTTTTATCGGCCTATTCCTGATCTACACCGCCATCATTACTGCTGGCCTGCTGTTCTTTCATTACGACTTTTCCGTGGATGACGCCCTGCGCCATTCCGCCTTCCAAGTAGCCTCGTTCAGTACCGGTACCGGGCTAACCAGCACCAACGCTGCAGCCTTCCCTGGGTTCATCCCCTTCTTGTTGGTATTTACCAGCTTTATAGGTGGCTGTGCCGGTTCAACCGGCGGCGGCATGAAAGTCGTACGCGCAGCACTGGTTTTCCACCACAGCATTCGCGAACTGCGCCGACTCATTTACCCTAACGGCATGTTTGCCTTGCGCTTCGGACGTCAAACGATTCCCGACAGGGTGCTCCAAGCCGTATGGGGCTTTGTGGGTGTTTATATCGCTATCTCGGTTATTTTCACCCTACTGTTCACCATGACCGGCATGGACCTGACCACTGCTGTCAGCGCCGTAGCGGCCAGCCTCAACAACCTGGGCGTGGGTATCGGCCAAGTAGGCGGCGGCTTTGCCAATATCACCGACAGCGCCAAATGGATGATGACCGTACTGATGGTCGCCGGGCGGCTGGAAATCTTTACCCTGCTAGTGCTATTCACGCCGATGTTCTGGAAGCAGTAACACAAACTGCAACTGATCGTAACACTACGAGCACCCACCAAAGCCTCTCCCCGTCTCTTTAGGCATGCGGGTACAACGCTGAGCAGGCTTTCTATAGCGATAGGCTTACATAACTTTCTTTTTTTAAGCTCGATTGGTTATCTTTCATTCTCTATTGATGGCATAAAGGAATAAAAATACGTCAAGTCAAGATCATCCGGATCTCCGCTCGTTATTTTAACACCTTTAACTACAAGCACTTAAAACGACAATAGCAATAGCTTCGCTTCATCATATCTAGCGAATACCATTCGAATATATAAACAAAGGGAGGGGGGTACTTAAAACGTATAAAAAGCGACAGCCCAAATGTGATTCAGTTTACATAAGGTTACGTTAAATAACCTAAAACAACATTTGGAGCACAAAAATGAACAATCTTACTCGCATCTTATCCGTCGTCGCCATTGGCGGCATCAGCTCAATCGCCATAGCCAACACCGGTGAAGTGATTTTCAACGGGGTGGTCAGCGACACAACGTGTACGCTGGATGTCTCCCAACAAGGGATCGCTCAAGCCGATAACACCGTCACTCTCGATCCAATTACTACCGCCGAGTTCCTGGCTTCAGATACCGCCTACAAGACAACCGGGTTCTCCCTTGTTGCTACAGATGCAGGCTCTGCAACATGCAATCTGGCCGGCAAAGGCGCCTCCGTACAATGGACGGGTCAACTTTATGTCGGCCATAACATCCTGCAGAACATCGCTACGGGCGGTGCTGCCAATGTTGGCATGCAGCTACTTGAATCTGATGGCACAACCTCAGTAACCGTTAACGGCACCCCAGCGACCATTGCCGACGCTTCAGGCGCCAGCCTTGACTTCAATGTAGGCTACGCCGCCACCGACGCTACCGCAGTAACAGAAGGCCAAGTTCGCTCCATCGCCAACTACTCAATTGTTTTTAACTGAGTGGAACACAGGGGGGAGGCCTGCCTCCTCCCCTTTACGGCGAAGGGCGTCCCAAATGGCACATCAGAAGAAGAGATATGCGGTTAACCCTTTAGGGTTATTCATTCTGATTGCCTCAGCGCAAGCGGCTAGTGCCGAACAAGAGATTCAAGCAACAACCCGCTTCACATCCGATTTTTTTGTCAAACAAAACAATACCGACGTAGACATTAGCCACCTTGAAAAGGCACAAGGTCTGATACCCGGCGTTTACCCTCTCACCATTTCAGTTAACGGTGCTCAAGTCACAGATACCGACGTGGAAGTCATTTCTCAAGCAAAGGGCACAGCGCCATGTATCACCCATCCTCTCGCTGTGCAGCTGGGCATTAATACCGCCTACTATTCTCGTTACACAGATATAACCATGCGCTGCATTGATATAGCTGCTGCACCAGACAGTTTCTTAACGCTTAACGCTAAACGCATGAATCTTGATATACGGATCCCACAAATTGCATTAACCACAACCCGGCAGTTGATAGAGCCTAATTTATGGGACAAGGGTATCAACAACTTTCGGATGAACTATCTGGCTTCAGGAAGCAAGCAATCGAGAGACCAACAAAGCAGCAGGTCGCAATTTTATACAGATCTCAACCTGGGTGCAGACATCAATGGCATTCACTTTCGTAGCAATCTAAATTATTCAGACTCTACCGGGCAAGAGGCTGACTGGGAGAGTAAAGAAAGCTATGCCTACACCGCAATCCCCTCGTTGAGAAGCGAACTTACCGCGGGGGAAACCTTTCTTCGCAGCAATCTCATCGACGGTTTTGCCTTTACTGGAATTAGTCTAGGGACTGATCGCTCCATGCTAGAACCCCGATTTCAGGGTTATGCACCTGTCATTAGAGGCATTGCCCAAAGTAACGCCAGGGTATCAATTACGCAGAACAGCTATACCATTTATGAACAGTTTGTCCCACCGGGTGAGTTTGCCATTGATGATATACCATCGCTGAGCAATGGCGACTTAACCGTCACTATTACCGAAGAGGATGGCTCGCAAAAACGATTTGTTCAGCCCTACACCCAAATCCCGAATCTAGTCAGGCCGGGACTATGGGAGTATACAATTACAGCAGGCAGATATCGCAACGAGAATACCGATGAACCTTGGTTCATCAATACTGAAATCAGCCATGGTTTGGATAACGATGTTACCTTATTTGGCGGAGGCCTAGTAAGCCAAGAGTATTCGATACACACCATGGGAGTAGGCTTCAACCTGGGAAAACTGGGTGGATTTTCTGTGGATGCGTCCAGATCTTATTTCCGGCCCGACAAAATGGGAAAAGATGCTGATGGCAACAGTTACCGTTTTTTCTATGCCAAATCCCTAACCCGATACACCAATATTCAGATTCTCGGTTATCGTTATTCTACCGAGGGGTTTCGCACCTTTAATGAAGCGGTAATCGAATCGGACGGCAGTATTATTTCGCAAAGAAAAAGTCGGACAGAAGCCACGCTGACCCAAAGTTTGGGAAGTTATGGCTCACTATACGTCACGGGATCTCAGGAAAAATATTGGAAAGCCAAAGGACAAAGAAATTTTCTTGTTAGCGGTTACAGCAATAATTATAAGGACATGAGCTACAGCTTATCTTTCTCACACAACGAAAACCTGAACGGTAAGCGTGATAATACCGTTAGCATCAGCGCCAGCCTGCCTTTGGGTTCGAAAAATAGGCGACCTACTTATGTCAATTATCAGCAAACCCACAGTGATGCCGGGACAGACTTTAATGCCGGCATATCCGGGTTGCTTCCCGATGAGCGTTTCTCGTACAACGTAACCAGCGGGAGAAGCAACGACGACCTTGTAGAAAGTTCTGCTCGATTATCTTACTCCGGTCAAAGCACAGGACTCACCGCTGGCACCTCACATAGCAAGAACCATGATCTTTACTTTGCTCAGGCAGGCGGCTCGGTTCTTGTTCATAAAGGCGGGATCATTTTCGGTCGCCGACTCGGCGAAACGGCGATCATTGCGGACACCGGAGGTGTAGAAGATGTCACCTTCCAAACCGGGGCTCTCCCTGTAACCACCAATAGCAATGGTATGGCTTTACTGCCTCAAGTCCAACCCTACCGCCAGCAAGAAGTCTCCATGGATTTTTCCAGGCTTGATGCTAACCTGGAAACCAGTAATCGTAGCCACTTTATCACCCCCGAACGGGGTGCGGTGTCTCTTGCCAAGTTCAACATCTACCCAACCCAGCGGTTCCTGGTTCGTATAATGGACGACACCAATCAAGTCGCGCCTTTTGGCAGCCTTATCGTTGATGCCGACGGTAACAATGTGTCCACTATTGATGGCAGCGGTTACGCGCTCATTAACCACATCCAGAATCAATCCAGTTATTTCATTCCCGGTGCCGGTTGTACTTTCAGCCTGCCTGATCACATTGAATCTGCGCCTGGCATTACGATCATTGATAAGCTGACCTGTGTCGCCAGCGGAGACAATTAATGAAAAAGGCATTCATTTTTCTAGTCGTTATCTTTATTTTTATCAGCAGCCACGCACAAGCCGCTTTCGTGCTTGGCAGTACGCGAGTGGTCTACAACGCAGGCGACAATGACGTCACCCTCTCTGTTATGAATACCAGCACACTCCCCTATGCTGGACAAGCATGGACTGGCCCTTTCCATAAGGAAGAAGGAAATTCGCCCCACAGCGACGCGCCAAATTTTGTTATTACCCCTCCGGTGTTTCGAGTAGAGCCAGGTGAAACCCAAAAACTACGCTTTATCCTGGCCACCCCCCCTCTCAGCGAAGAGGTGGAGTCAGTTTATTGGATCAATGTTCAGGAGATCCCACCGGAACCCAAAAATTCCAACACGCTACAATTTGCTCAGCGTATCCGTATCAAGCTTTTTTATCGGCCTGACGCACTAAATGAATTATCCGCCTCAGAGGCCCCAGACTCCTTGAAAATCAGCTTCACCGAGGAAGGGGTGAGCATTAAAAACCCGGCCCCCTTTTCTGTTTCTTTTCTTTCTCCTCTACTGGAAGACAAGACGGGAAAAAAACATCCTCTAGACGCGTTATTAACCTTGCTCCCCGGCGAGGAATTTATTGTTAAGTGCCAACCCTGTGGTTACACCCGATTCCATTTCCAAAGTATCAATGATTTCGGTGGTATTGATGACCATGGGCCGAGGGAGATCTCACCGTGATTCGATTATTCCTAGCCATCATGGGTGTTCTTTTTATGGGCTTATTTAGCCACTCGGCCAGTGCTGTCGGTTTCTGCCTGAACGGCCCCTTCGATCAGAACATCGTCTTTCAGCGATCATCAGGATCCGTGGCTATTCCTGGCGATTCCTCTGACAGCTACTCTGTCGTCATTGAAGAAACATCAACCTATGCCGGCTGTATTGCCGTTGGCGTCATCCCCACTATTTATAGTGAAATCAACTCCCCTTTCACCAATACAGGAAATTTCCCACCGCCTTCAAGCGTATCCTTACCTGCTGGATTTAGCAGTCAAACCGCCTCGCGGTTACGCGTTTCCTCTGGAATACATCTACAAACTTTTTACGCCATCGAACAAGGTTCATTTACTCGCTATTGCGGACTCAATGGTAACCTCTGCTCTGGAGCACTATTGAGTCTTAACCTTCTCTCTTCGATAACATTTCATACTTATACTGTTATCACATTCGGCACCATGAACAGTTTTATCGGTAGCAGCATCAGCCAATCAGGAGGGATTGGTCGAATGGAGATCAACACCGGCCTTTTTGGGAGAATCAATGTGGATATTTCCACCACCATCAACTATATATTCACTCGTTCAAGCTGTGATCTTGCTACTCCCTCACAAACCGTCACGCTGGACCCAGCAATGGCTTCCTCGCTAACACCCGGAAGCTATGTATCCGCTACGCCTTTTGATATTCAGCTTGTTAACTGTGTGCCACCTCGATCACTCTCAGATTCAGGAAACAGCTTTTCCGGTTCACTAATCCGTGTTGCCTTTCTACCCGCTTCTGGTCAGCTGGTTGCAGGTTCCACCACTGACCTTCGACCCCTTGATCAAGGCATGCCCGGCGTTGCAGAAGGTGTCGCTTTTCAACTCAGGCAGCGCAATACCGCTACCCCTGTCACACTGGATGGACAAACCACGCTTACTGCCCCCCTTGGGACACGCAACCCTGCTGATACGACTGAAACCTTCCAGCTGGAAGCCGGCCTAGTTAAAGTTAATGGTGAAACGGTGACTGCTGGCAATGTATCTAGTGCCGTCACCTTCGAAGTGGAATATCGTTGATCCGAAGCCCCGTAGCCCTTAAGTGAAAAAGCCCGGCATTGCCGTAATGCTGTTCACTTAGAGGAGCAGCATTACGGTTTACCGGATAGCGGGTTTTATTGATCTTGACCGTCCTCGGCCTCGACGGCCTTGGGCGCTCTTCCAGAAATAAATTTCCCAGCCCCGCTCTCAGTTCTACTAGGCGCGCTCCGGTTCTCGATCGCGGCTGTGCCGCAGCCATGACAATCAGCTGGGCAGCGATATATTGGTAGGCGAATTTAAAACGTATTTTGGCTGGATCAGCGCCATGCACTACTGCCGCCTGACTCGCCTCTCGTCGGATAACGTTGTACGCCAGCAATAATCCCCATACCTCTTGATAGCTCAGCGCCACGGTTTTGCTCCGTAGCGTGACCGCGTTATGTTGCAATGCGCTTTTGATATCCCGGAAGCCAACCTCTATTTCCCAGCGCTCCTGGTAAAGCGTGGCGATTTCTGCGGCGCTGTAACGTTCTGCCGGTAGCGAGGTAAAGACCGGCTTGCGCTTGCCTTTGTGTTGATAGCTCACCGCCCGAACTTCCCAGTGCTCGGGCAAATCAGCGTTACGTTTACGGGCCTGCGGCGAGACGTTCATCCGCAATAGGCAGTCATCCTTGCTGTAACGCGTCACGACCTCCGAGACCAGCCCTTTCCTTTCAGGAATCAACCAATGGCGCTGGGAGCCCTGTCCTGACAGCCCAAGCAGCAAGTCTGCGCCCCAGAAGCCCTTATCAAACAAGGTGATAGAGTGATCGGGAATATGGCCCACGAAGTCATTAGCCAGACGAATTTCGCTGCGTCGATAGGGGCTCAACCGGGCATCAAGCAGAACGTGGGAGCGGACATTCATCAATGCCACCAGTCGCATAAATGGATAGAGTGTTTGCCGTTTGGTACCAGTGTTTCCTGAGCCAAAGTGCTCACGCAGTTCCGGTGTATCCTGAGTGCGTAGCACCGCGCCATCTACCGCCAACACCTGCAAACCCTGCCAGTTATCTTCAGGATAGCGCTCTTTGCCCCACTGCTCGCCGGTGCGTTGAAACAGCCATTTCACCGGATCGGACCCTAATCGCTGCCGCGCTTTGGAAATGCCACTGCGAGCCAACAAGCTATCGTTCGCTAACCCTTGCGCACAGATGTTGAGGCGGCGAGCGACTTCGTCAATGGGCTCGTTGCGGAACAACGCCATTCCCAGCACGAGCCAAAGCACTTGGTCTTGCGGAAGGCGACGGCGGCGAATCGTGGCAACCGAGGAAAGCTGAAGGGCAGACTCTACCCATTCAATCGGAATATTCTGCGTGAAAGTGCTCAGATCACAGAAGGAGTGAAGGCTATCAATATCGAACAAAGACTGTTGAAGAGACACAAAAAATCCGGCTTCCAGTGAATGAAAGCCGGATTTTCCAAGGCCCTGCTTTAGACCGCAATGCTTAAGTGAACAGCATTACGCCTTGTGCGGGCTTTTCTATTCAGCCTCAAGACGGGGGGCCGTTGTGATTAAGCGATATTGTTTACTCGCTTGCTATCGCGGAACAGCTGGTCCAGCTCGCCTTCGTAATACGCTTCCACACGTGGGTTCATCACCTTTTTCCACAGCGGCGGGATCAATGCCAACACATACATGGTGGCGTAACCTGCCGGCAACTGCGGGCTTTCTTCATAATGGCGCAAGACCTGATAACGACGCTTGGCGTAAGCATGGTGGTCACTGTGGCGCTGCAGTTGAAACAGAGCCAGGTTAGTCAACAAGAAGTTGGAGTTCCAGCTATGTGCAGGTGTCACCCGCTCGAAACGCCCCTTGTCATTCACACGGCGATGCAAACCGTAGTGTTCAATGTAGTTAATGATTTCCAGGGCTAGGGCGGCAAAGAAACTCTGCCCCAGAAAGAACACCACCCCCTGCCAACCCCAAAGCAGTCCGAAGGTGGCCGCGAACAACGCAGAAATGCTGTACCACCAGATAAGTTCGTTATGGACACTAATATTGTTCTTGCCTTTACGCTCCAGGTATTTCTTTTCCAGGTTCCAAGCATTCTTGAAATTACGTACAAAAGCCTTGGGCAGAAATTGGTATAAGCTCTGATTATAACGGCTGGACGATGCATCATCCGGGGTAGATACGTGGACGTGATGACCTCGCACATGCTCCACCTTGAAACCCGCATAGGTCACGCTAGACAGCAACAAACCACCCATCCAATTTTCCACTTTGGGATCTTTGTGAATCAACTCATGCCCCAAATTGATGGCGATAATGCCACCTACGGTGCCAATAGAAACAATCCAACCGATCTTGCCCAGCAGACCGTAGCCATTGCTCATGAAAATATGGCCAGCGTAGAACAATACCGCGATCCATACAAAGCCCATGACGATGGCAGAGATCCGGTAAAAAACTTCTTCGCTCATAGTGGGAACCTGCACGTCTTCACTGGGATTGGTCGGGTCTTTACCCACCAAATAATCCAGTACCGGGATAACCCCGAAGATGAAGGCATACATAAACCAGGCCCAGTAATCCTGCGTGCCACTTTCCACCCCCACGAAGGCAGAAAAAGGAACAAGCGGCACCATAATTGCCCAAAAAGCCAGGTAGCCATATTTTTTCATTTTTAGCATTACATCAGGGTTCGTATTCTCGAACACGGCTCACACCTCGCTAGTTCAAGCCAAACAGTAACAGTCATCAATGTCACGGCGAGACTACCCGTGAGCTCCTGAATTGTCAAACAACTCAATTAATGAGATATTAGAATCATGACGGATAATGACCGGAATTAGACAAGGCCCCAGTAAGGACCCCACCATGTCGCTACAAGCCGTGAGCCTCAGTGAACAAATCGCCCGACATCTAGGCGAACAGATCATTACTGGCGAACTCGCCCCCGGCAGCCGGCTGCCGGAAAATGATCTTGCCAAGCAACTGGATGTGAGCACCAACTCACTACGGGAAGCCTTTCGGCTCTTGGAAAAGCAGCACATAATTGAGCTTCAACCACGCAAAGGCGCACGTGTTTGTGAGGTCACCGACAAGCAGGTACGCGACCTTTACGATTTCCTGTTTATGCTACTGTCAGGGCTGGCCGGGCAGGCCGCCGCCCGTTGGCAACCCGGCGATATCGAAGATTTAGTGGACATGCTGCCACAGCTTGAGCAGCACTTTATGAATAACGATATGCGCTCTGCACATAAGCTGGCTTTCCATTTTGTGGAAATCGCCACCGTGCGCTTCGCCCATAACCGCTATTTGGCCAGCAACATTCTGAACCTCATCCCCCTCCTTAAACGCTATTCCTTTATCGCTCTGCAGGAAGATATCTCGGAATTCGATGTATCACTCCAGATTTTCAAGCGTCTGCAAGTCAATGTCGTCAGCCGCAACGTGGCCGATGCTGAAGCGGATATCCGCGAATACGGCGAGAATCAGTGTCAGATCGTCTTGCGAGCCATTGCCGAACGCAGCGCGGCGGGTAAAGGAAGAGTTGCGAGTTAAAGTTCAAAGGGGCAGCAAGGCGTCATTATAGGCAGACCTGCCAGTAGCCTTGCAGTGTGAATACTACTGTAATCCTCCCATTTTCATCCTTGCCCGGAAGGCGCCGCTCCCATAGCGGTATCGGGCCGTTCATTATTGTATTGCCAGCCACTGGGAAAGGCCCTACCACCGTTCCGGTCGGCACACTGAATAAGAACAGCTTACCGATATGCCAACCGCCCCGATAAATCAAGGCTGCCGCTGCAAGGGAGGCGTCGCGACGAATAGGCGCTTTTGTGGTCGGGCGTAATCAAGCCAACTCGGTTAGCCCAAGGTGCCCTCTCTTGATCTGTCCAGCCAGAACATAAGCCCCCGTATTTGCTCGGTGGGCGGAATTCGCGAGCGCCCACATCACCGCGTGAATAGAAAAATCATCGTAAATTACCCCCTCTAGCTAGCCGCCTGAGGCGATTTAGCTGTACACGGAAAGATAATCCCGGTATCTTTGGTCCCAGCTAAAAGATCGTACTTGAATCACGCACTTCATTTCGTTGTTTTCTCTGTATAACTCGTCCTGCAGTTCCGAAGTCCAAGTCCCCGTTTTTCAGCTACTTACGCCCTTGAGGCGAAACTTCATTTTTTCAGGAATAGTGTTATGTCTACAGTTAAAGGCACCGTTAAGTGGTTCAACGAAGCAAAAGGTTTTGGTTTCCTAGAGCAGGAAAACGGCCCGGACGTTTTCGCCCACTTTAGCGCCATCACCGGTTCCGGTTTCAAAACCCTGGCTGAAGGCCAAGCGGTTGAGTTCACCGTAACCCAAGGCCCTAAAGGCCCGCAGGCTGAGAACATCGTCGCTCTATAAGCGATTGTTCCAGTTAAAGGCGGCCTCGTGGCCGCTGCTGCCCTACTGCTGGCAGCCTAAAAAAAAGCGAACCTGTTTAGGGTTCGCTTTTTTTGTGTCAGTCCGGCATTGAATGAAGGATGTTCGAAGGCTGCAATCAAACGAATTTGATTATCGCGCGCAAATACTTTCCTGGACAGCCAACCTAACGGCAAGAGAACCTTCATGCCCAGCCAGATTTGGCTGAGAACAGCATTGTTATGGGGAAGCAAAATTCACGCCCCCACCGTGGCATTCTCATCTCCCTGATCCAGGCCGACAGACTCAGACATATGGGTGCCGTGATTCAGCCCCACGTTCAGCTTTACGCTGGGGGGATCAGAACGGTGAGCCGCCTGGGCTACAACTTGAACGCCCCGTCGATGGCGCTGGCACCCAGCGGCTGTCTCCTGCACTGATAGCACCACTTGTACAGACACTATAAAGCTCTGCGAACTGGTCCTGGTTGGGGCAGCCAAGGGGGCGGGTAAGTAATGGGCTTGGCACCAAGGTGATAGAGCTTGTGCTTGAGACTTTCCAGTCTCGACTGAATATCGCGCAGGCGTTGTCTGCCCGCATATCTGCTTATCCGCATGTCGATGAACAGATCCCCGCGACTTCCGCCTAAGCATCTGCCTCGAATGGTGATCTCGGGCAAGGCACTACACATCATGTTTTGAGAGGGGCTTGAGCAGCGGGTGGCACGTAGGGTGACGATGGAAAAACCTGAACCTTCCTGATTACAACATTTCTTCGCAGAATGGTTGTAACCTGCTCAGTTCAGGCTTTCTCATTTGCCCCTAAGCTACGGGGCAGCCGTGTTCTTATCGGCGTTTTCTTATTGCTTCAACTTCTCTTCAATTTCATCGATGCTGATGTGGCGCACATCCTTGCCTTTTACCAGATAGATAACCTGCTCGCCGATATTACGGGCATGGTCACCAATCCGTTCCAGGGCACGCAGAGACCAAATGATGTTGAGTACCCGGGTGATAGAGCGAGGATCTTCCATCATGAACGTCACTAGAGAACGCATGGCACTGGCGTACTCCATGTCCACTTCATTATCTTCCGCCGCCACGGTAAGAGCTTTATGGGCGTCAAAGCGGGCAAAGGCATCCAGGGCATCGCGCAACATATTGCGCACATGGTTACCGATATGCCGCACTTCCACGTAGCCGCGAGGCGACTCCCCCTCTTCAGCCAGCTGTAGTCCCATACGGGCAATTTTGGCCGACTCGTCACCAATACGCTCCAGATCAGACACTGCTTTGGACACGGCAATGATTAAACGCAGATCCGAGGCCGCCGGCTGACGCAAAGCCAGCACCTTGGTGCATTCCTCGTCGATGAGGATTTCCAGCTTATCGACCTTGTTTTCGGTTTCTATGACTTTTTCCGCCAGGCCCGAGTCTGCCTGCAACAATGCTTGCAGCGCATCCACCACCTGCTTTTCCACCAACCCCCCCATTTCCATCAGGTGGTTACGGATAGATTCCAGCGCGGCGTTAAACTGGGTCGAGCTATGCTCGCCAAAATGCATACGGTCCATTCTCTTGTTCTCCTTACCCGCACGTTAACCGAAGCGGCCAGTGATATAAGCTTCCGTCAGATCGTGCTCGGGCTTGGTGAACACGGTCTCGGTATCATTCATTTCCACCAGACGCCCTAAATGGAAATAGGCGGTACGGCTGGAGACCCGCGCGGCCTGCTGCATGGAGTGAGTCACGATAGCGATGGTGTAAGATTCACTCAGCTCGCTGATCAACTCTTCGATTTTGGCGGTGGCAATTGGATCCAGTGCTGAACAGGGCTCATCCATCAGCACCACTTCCGGGCTCACGGCAATGGTGCGGGCAATACACAGACGTTGCTGCTGACCACCAGACAAACCCGTGCCCGGTGCGTGCAAACGATCTTTCACTTCCTCCCACAGCCCGGCTTTGCGCAGGCTGGTTTCCACAATTTCATCCAGGTCATATTTCTTGTTAGCCAGGCCGTGTATGCGCGGGCCATAGGCCACGTTGTCATAGATGGACTTAGGGAACGGGTTAGGCTTTTGGAACACCATACCCACCCGAGCGCGCAACTCCACCACATCCAGTTTAGGATCATAAAGATCCTGACTTTCCAGATGCAGGCTGCCTTTCACCTTACAAATATCGATGGTGTCGTTCATGCGATTCAGGCAACGCAGAAAGGTAGATTTGCCACAGCCGGAAGGGCCAATCAGCGACACCACTTCATTCTTTCCGATATCCAGGCTAACACCGTGAATCGCCTGGTTATCATCGTAGAATACCTCCACATCGCGCAGGCGCATTTTCGGATCATCCACAAAAGGATTACCCACGGTCTGATCTGGATAGGGGGTGTCTTGTGTCATCGTTACCTGCTCATTAATGGCCTTGTCTCTGGCCGCATCATTGGTGTCCAGAGCCGGTTTGTCCAGTTGCTGTGCGGTTTCCATTACTCGGTTCCTCTTTATCCGTCTGTTACCAGCGCCGCTCAAGGCGCTTGCGCAGAATCACCGCCAAGGTGTTCATGGTAATCAGGAAAGCCAGTAGCACCATGATGGCGGCGGACGCCAGGGCTTCGAAAGATTGTTCCGGGCTGTCTGCCCAAAGGTAAATTTGCACCGGCAATACTGTTGCGGCATCCAACGGGTCAGCGGGCAGATCTACGATAAAGGCCACCATGCCAATCATCAGCAGCGGTGCTGTTTCACCCAGTGCCTGCGCCATGCCGATGATGGCGCCGGTAAGCATGCCGGGGAGCGCTAGCGGCAACACATGGTGCAACACCACCTGCATCTTCGACGCGCCCAGCCCCATGGCGGCCTGACGAATACTGGGCGGCACCGCCTTGATCGCCGCACGGCTGGAAATGATCACCGTGGGCAGCGTCATCAGGGTTAATACGATGCCCCCTACCAACGGCACTGACCGGGGTAAGCCAAACAAGCCTATTATCACCGCCAAGCCCAACAGGCCGAAGATGATCGACGGCACGGCGGCCAGGTTGTTGATATTCACTTCAATGAAATCAGTGAAGCGGTTCTTTGGCGCAAACTCTTCCA